>JAIUYC010000450.1 GCA_020216575.1 Coleofasciculus sp. S288
CAGTTGTAGCGTGTATCCCAGCGCTGCCATTCCGCGTGGCACAATGGAAATTTTCTCCACCTTGCCACTCCCAGGCATTAAAGCGCCGACAAGAGCATGACCCACTTCGTGGTAAGCAACAATCTTTTTCTCCTTGTCGTTGAGGACACGGCTTTTCTTCTCCAGACCCGCCACGACTCGCTCAATCGCTTCGGCAAAGTCTTCCTGTAGCACGGTTTCTCGCCGAGCCCGCGCTGCTAAAAGTGCTGCTTCATTGACCAGATTTGCCAAATCAGCACCAGCAAAGCCAGGAGTCCGAGTTGCGATCGCATGCAAGTCTACATTATTACCCAGCTTCACCTTCTGGGCATAAATGTTTAAGATAGCTTCGCGACCCGATAAATCCGGACGGTCTACCAGTACTTGGCGGTCAAAGCGTCCCGGACGCAACAAGGCAGGGTCTAAAGTTTCGGGGCGGTTCGTTGCAGCCAACACAATCACCGTCGTATTGCTTGCCGCAAAACCATCCATCTCCGTCAGCAACTGGTTCAGAGTCTGTTCCCGCTCATCGTTACCTCCAATGAACCCACCCGTGGCACGAGACTTACCAATGGCATCCAATTCATCGATGAAAACAATGCAAGGCGCTTGCTTTTTCGCCTGTTCAAATAAGTCACGCACCCGCGCTGCACCCGCACCGACGAACAGTTCCACAAATTCAGAACCCGATATGCTAAAAAATGGGACGTTAGCTTCCCCTGCTACGGCTTTGGCGAGGAGTGTCTTACCTGTTCCTGGAGGCCCGACGAGTAACACTCCCTTAGGAATCCGCGCCCCTATACTGGTGAAGCGCTGTGGATTTTTGAGAAAATCAACAATTTCTACTAACTCCGTCTTGGCTTCTTCTACTCCAGCAACATCGGCGAAGGTGGTTTTGGTCGCCTCCCCTTCTACATAAACCTTAGCCTTGCTCTTGGTAAATGAGAGCGCACCTTGTGGACCCCCACCAAAGCGCCCCGCAAAAAACTGCAAAATGGCGACAAAAATGAGTGGAGGGACAACCCAGCCGAGTAGAGTGGTAAACCAATTATTCTTTGGTGGTGGAGCAGCGGCGAACTCAACTCCTTTGTCCTCAAGGCGTTTGGGCAATTCTAGGTCGAATATCGGCGTGGTAGAGAGGACTTGGCCTGCTTCATTGTCCTCACCTTTGAGTTGGTAGCGGATCTCGTTTTGCCCGACTTGAGCGCGGACAACATCACCGTCTTCTACTTGGTTGATGAAAATGCTGTAGGGTACGCGAGGAATCTGCGGACCCAAAAAAGTCGGTAATAACAGGTTTGCCAACAAGAACAAACCTGATAGCAGTAATAGAATATTGCCAATCTGGCGACTGCGAGGCGGTTGAGGTTTGTCTTTAATACCCATAGGTAGCAGTTGTTTTAAGTTAAAAACGCAGATTTATTAACCTGTGACTCTAATAATTTTAAAATTTCTTAAAGTTAATTGACTGTCCGAAATTAGGCATTGTCTCCTATTTGGCTCGTATTTGTCTTGTTATCTGCGGTTTTCTCTCCCTAAGGAAAGTCCTCCCTCGATAGGCTTGGCCGAGCCCCATTCGTAATTACCCAACCAACTTCAAGTTGACAGAGAAGGGACTGGGGATGGCGGTAGGGGCTAGGAACTAGGAAAGATTGCTCAAGTAAACTGACTCAGCTCTTGCACCACCCCCATGAGTCGTCACTATTCTCCACAGCCAGAACCCTGTTCCAGCAGAATTGATTGACAATTGCTTTTCAATATGATAATGCTATCAAGCATCAGATGAAAGTGGTAGCTCAGACAAAAAGCGCAACGCAGCGAAAACCTGTTTAAGTGTGGAAATATCACAGAGAAGTTAAAAATTATTAACTAATTCCTTACCGAATAGACAAATAATGGATTACTTATTGATGTAATGACTCGTTAATGTGATCGCTGTCACCTTTTTTTATTATAAATGTCACTGATTTAAACGATCCATATCACTTGGTTTGAGTTATTAAATTACTGGAATTTTCAGGAAAATAGGTGAATCTTAAAAAGCTGATTCCTATCAAAATCTGTGGTTAACCGCAAATTATCCTTTGCTCATGACAGCATTAACAACACTTGATTTCTTAGCAAGTCTCTACTATTTGAATAACGAGGAAGCTCATCTCTTCCTAAATGACTGGGATGCTGATGTCTCGTTGGATAGCGAGGAGATCGAGTTCTCCCTAGATGGCTGGGATGCTGATTTCTCGTTAGATGATGGGGATGTGGATTTCTTCCTAGATGGCTGGGACATTGAATTCTCGTCAGGGGATGGAGATACTGGGTTTTCGCTAGATCCTTGGGAGGCCGATCTCTCCTTAGATGATTGGGATGCTGATTTCTCGTTAGATGGGGGAGAGACAGATTTCTGTTTAGATAATTGGGTTGATAATTTCTCATTTGATGACGAAGATGCTGCGTTTTCGTTCAATAACTGGGAGACTGGGTTCTCGTTAGCTAACCTGTTGTACCTCTAATCGACATCAAGTAGTTTTTTGGGGACGCGATCGCCTCTACAATGACAGCCACATCCCTCAGCAGATGAATGGTGAACGATGGATCTGAGCCTGTGCATGATTGTCAAAAACGAGGAAGCGTCTTTGCCACAAGCGTTGAGCAGTGTTAAAGGTATTGTGGATGAGATGGTCATCCTGGATACGGGTTCAAGCGATCGCACTGTTGAGATTGCCAGAGAGTTCGGTGCCAAAGTTTATCACTTTGAATGGTGCAATGATTTCTCGGCAGCTCGGAATGAGGCGCTTAACTACGTGCAGGGAAAGTGGGTTTTAGTTCTGGACGCAGATGAAGTGCTGACGCCAGAAATTGTAGCTAAGCTCAAGCAGGCGATGAAGCGCGATTCCCACTTGGTTATTAACTTAGTGCGGCAAGAAGTAGGAGCGTCTCAATCTCCCTATTCTCTCGTCTCCCGTTTATTCCGCAATCACCCAAAGATTCGCTTTTCTCGCCCTTATCATGCAATGGTGGATGACAGCGTGCAAGCATTGTTGCAACAAGAAACCCATTGGCAAGTCGTTTCGCTATCTCCCGTGGCAATTAAACACTACGGCTACCAACCAAAAGCGATCGCCGCTCTGGATAAATATACTCGAGCGCAGACAGCAATGGAAGGATTTCTTGCTAGTCATCCGAATGATTCCTATGCATGCAGCAAACTGGGAGCGCTTTACATTCAACTCGGGCAGGTGAGTGAAGGAATTGAACTCCTGAAACGCGGTTTGACCTCGACTGGGATAGCTCCCCCAGTGTTATTTGAACTACACTATCATCTGGGCAATGCTTACACTCGCCTGAAAAACCTTGATGCCGCAGTCGTTCATTATCAAGCCGCAATTGGGCAACCGATTCTCCCCCAAATGAAACTCGGCGCTTATAATAACTTAGGCAACTTGCTATTCAGTGTCGGCGAATTAACGACTGCCAAAACGGCTTACGAAACCACGTTGAAGATTGACCCTAGTTTTGCTGCTGGACACAATCACCTAGGGATGACGCACAAAGCGTTGGGAAAACTAGAAGAGGCGATCGCATCCTACCAGAACGCCATTCAACTCAACCCGGACTATGCAGACGCCCACCAAAACTTGGGAGTTGTCTTGCTTAAAATTGGCAAAGTCCCGGAGAGTTTGTCAGCCTTTAAGAAAGCGATCGCTCTCCACGAGAAACACGACAACCCCACTGAAGCCCAGCGCCTCCGCAAAGGGCTACAAGACATGGGCTTCCAGATTTAAAACCGAGGGCTAGAAGATTAAGTTGGGTTCGTCCCCAATAACTTCGATTGAGAACTCTTCCCTAATCTCTAGCCCCTAACCTCTGTTATCTAGCACGCAGGGAAGACTCCGGTTATAGCGCAAGCTTAACGGGGAAAATGTCAATCCTCCTCAATATCATCGACCAAGTCGTCATCATCGTCGTCATAGCTGCTATCATCACTCCCCATGAGTTCGCTGATCTCCTCTTCCTCCTCAAGATAGTTATGATCTTCAACAACATCACGGGCGATGAGACGCCCTTGAGACTCTAACCAATCCAAAAGCGAAGTCTCTTGCTTTAAAGGAATAACTTGAGCGAGTTGATCTCGGGGTTCTTCACGCAAAGCTGGATTGTACATAGGAAAATTTGGCTACAGCTCAAACAAGGATTAAGAATAAGTATTCTAGACTTTACCAGCGAGAGTTGTGAGCGGCTACTGGAGTTCCAACTCTGAGAAACGAGGCAACTGTTAAGAAACTTATCACCCCTAGACTAACATCTCGTGCTTTCTTTATGTATAGCAAGAGAGGTAAGCGTCGGATGGTTAACAAAGCGGAACTATTGGAAGCGATCGCTGGTAAAAATCGTGGTTTGCTGGCGACTGAAACGGATAAAACAGCAATTCTCGCCGTCATTGCTCGACTGGAAGACCGCAACCCCACGCCTCGACCGACTGAGGCAACCGAACTTTTGGAGGGTAACTGGCGTCTGCTATATACCACCAGCAACGGTTTATTGAATCTGGGACGGTTTCCAGTCGTGCAACTCGGTCAGATTTATCAATGTATTCGCACTTCGGGTGCCAGAATTTACAATATTGCTGAAATCTCCAATCTGCCCTTTCTCGAAGGCTTAGTCAGTGTCGCTGCTCGGTTTGAACCCGTTTCCGAACGCCGAGTTAACGTTAAGTTTGAGCGTTCTATCGTCGGGTTGCAACGTTTAATTGGCTACCAATCTCCAAATGATTTTATCCAGCAAATTGAAACGGGGAAAAAGTTTTTCCCATCCCTTGACTTTGGTCTTGACAGCCAAGAGCAAAGAGGCTGGTTGGATATTACTTATCTTGACAACGATTTGCGAATTGGGCGAGGCAATGAAGGCAG
>JAIUYC010000451.1 GCA_020216575.1 Coleofasciculus sp. S288
TCTTAGAACAAATTGAAGCGCTCTCAACTGTCCTGCTAATTTATCTATTTCTGCTTTTCCGTTTGCTGCCCTATATGGGTCAACTGAATGGACAACGAGGCAGTTTGGCTAACTCGGCTCCCAGTACGGCAATCGTTGTGGATTTTTTGCGGCGAGATAACAAACCGTTCATGAAGAATGGCACAACTCCTTACACAAAACTAGAACAAGGAATTCGAGTGGAAGGACTGTCTTTTGCCTATCCAGGTCATGATGGTCTAGTCCTGAGGGGAGTTAATTTGTGGGTTCCGAAAGGGACAACTCTAGCGTTAGTGGGTTCCTCTGGTGCTGGTAAGTCAACGCTGGCGGATTTGCTGCCCCGATTCTATGATCCGCTTGAGGGTTCCATCATGGTAGATGGAAGAGACTTAAGGGAATACGATATCCGTTCGCTGAGACAATCAATGGGAATTGTGAGTCAGGATACGTTTTTATTCAATACCTCAGTTCGTAACAATATTGCCTACGGACGCCCCAAGACTACTGATAATGAAATTATTGAAGCGGCAAAACGAGCTAATGCCTATGAATTTATTACTCAGTTACCCAAGGGGTTCGATACAGAAATCGGCGATCGCGGCGTGATGCTCTCTGGAGGACAGCGACAGCGAATTGCGATCGCACGGGCGCTGCTGCGCAATCCAGATATTCTAATTTTGGACGAGGCGACGAGCGCCCTCGATACTGTTTCCGAACGCTTAGTGCAACAGGCCATTGATGAACTCTGCCGCGATCGCACAACGCTTGTGATTGCTCACCGACTTTCCACGGTACAAAAAGCCCATCAAATCGCCGTGATGGATAAAGGGCGGGTGGTCGAGATTGGTACTCACGATGAATTGCTCAAAAAAGGCGGTCACTACACTCGCCTATACTCAATGCAATTCGATCGCAACCCTGATGATGTGGCTGTTGACACCGCTGTCAATGAAGCTTTAATCCGAACCTCTTATGAAGTTCGTACTCGCCTCAATCCCATGATTGGTTTCTTGCGATTAGTTGTGGATGACCTGATAGAAAGCCCACAAGAGCGGCAGGAATTGACAGAGGAGGCGTATAACTCAGCCATTCGCCTCCTCAAAACCTTGGAGTTTTTTGAAGAAACCTCAAGAAGCTCAAAGCCTGCATAGAAACGACTAATCAAGCGATTGAATTTCATCGAGTTGAGAGATCGCTACATCTGCTGCTTCTAGATGTATTGCGGCTTTCGATCCCCAACAGATACCAATACAACCAGCCGCCCCAGCACGACGCCCCATCTCAATGTCACCCGCAGAATCACCAACCATTAAGGTTGATCCTGGTTCCACCCCCAAACTTTGACACGCTTGAAGAAACAGGGTTGGGTTGGGCTTCGTTGGACCTTCATCCACCCCCTGCTGTAACTGAATGTAAGAGTCGAGCTGGTGGCGCTTGACAAAAGCTTGTACGCTTGCTGTTGTGGCAGCAGAAAGGATTCCCAGTTTTAAACCCGCCTCTGAGAGAGATTTTAGGACATCTAAGCTACCGACAAACAAGGGTGAAGTCCTAGCATCGTCTTTCAGGTAGCGGTCAGCATCTTCAAAGGCAGAACGAGCGATCGCTAACGACTCAAACCATCCCCGACCCGTTTCAGCAATATAGGCAGCAGCGGCAATTTCATTTTCACGACGGCTGCCAACTGCCATTAACCCTGTAGGGTCTAGAGTGCCTCCCTGGATGCCAAATGCCATGAGCAGCGGCTCTCCAATTCCTGGAATTTGGGCATCGAGTAAGCGCGATCTCTTTTGCCCTAGTTCTCTCAAAAAGATTTGCGAATCCTCCAACGTACCATCTTTATCAAAAATGATTGCCTGAATATTAGGAAATGTGATGTCCTTACAGCGAATGGTTACCAATAGCTAATCCTTCTCCTAAAGTGTTGGTCAAATAATCGCCGAGCGCTCGCGCTAGCAAATAGCTGTGCCATGAGCCAGAGCATATCAGACAACGATAAACTTTTTCTTGCGAGCTTTCTCTTGAGCTACCGGAGTCTTAGAATTATTAAAAATATAATCGAAATGCTTAAGTAAGCGTTCGGGGTCGGCAAATTGATTGACTTTATTATCTACAAAATAAGGTTGTTTTAGGTACTTTATATACAGGTCATCATTTTGGTCAATCTCTATAATTTTTTCGATTAACGCCTCTTCACTTTCAAACTCGTGATAGTTGAGAAAGCTCTTAGTATTAAAATCCTGATAGATGAGAGGATTGCCCCAGTAGATTGGTAAACTATGCACTAGCATGGGTTGGTAAATTTTTTCGGTTGTATAGCCGGGATACGAGGAATTTTCAAAAGCGATCGTAAATTTGTACGGCTTCAGAAATTCAAGTTTATTTTTAACGTAGCCTCCCATATTATTCAGGTACTTCCCCCCTGAATCTACCCTTTTGTATTTTGACAGCTTGTGGAAAAACTTTTCTCGTCGCTTGGCATGCCGATTTGAATAAACGAAGTTACAAAATTGGTTCTTCTCCTTAAGGATTTTTACGGGGTCAAACGTTTCATCTTTTACCAAAGGGTGTACGTCCCCGACTCCTACGAAAGGCAGTCCAAGATCAGATCTATACTGCCCGTATAAAGGCCAGCGATAGTTATTTATGTTATTGCCGTAGTCATAGCTAAATGCATAGTCACATTCTCTAAAATTGGGTCTGACATTTTCTGACGTGTAAAAAATTCTGATACACTGATATTTCTTGAACTCTTGAGCTGCACTTGTTCTAGATCTGGAACTCCAGGGCAATCTGCCGTCTTTGTCGAAGTATGAGGCAACGAAGCTAATGTATGGTCTAACGGGTGTATGCTGCCAAGGCAAATTCCCATTCTTATCAAAACAGGAATAGATGATAAAATCAGGGCTGTCAGAAATCTCTAGATCGTAATAGGGCGCTAATACGCGAGTAAACTGATTGTCTGTCTTGCTAAAGTTACGGCTGAAATCGCAAAAATTAATCTTGATTCGCTTTTTCATACAGCTACACCTAGCTAGTTCAGCAAAGCTCAGTGACTCAATTAGTTTAAACAAAAAAAGAGGGATTTTCCCTCTTGCAGCAGTAACTGGGTGTGTCAAACACACCTCCATCAACAAAGTTATGAATATTACTCTTCAGTCGCAGCTGGGAGTTCTTCTTCAACAAGCTCTTCCTGTAATTCTGGAGTGCTGGTTTGTCCTTGTTGCTGCGCCAGCATCTTCTCCCGATACTTCGCCGCCATCTCTTCTGCCATGTCATAGACTCGCTGGCGATTGTTGATCATATCCCCCGGTTCTGGCTCTAGCTGCTTGGTCGAGAGGGAAATCCTGCCTCTTTCAGCATCCAAGTCAATGATCATCACTTTCACTTCATCATTGACATTGAAAACACTATGGGGCGTATCAATATGGTCGTGGGAAATCTCAGAAATGTGTAGCAGTCCGCTGACGCCACCAATATCGATAAACGCACCGTAAGGTTTGATCCCGCGCACGGAACCGATAACCACCTCTCCAACTTCTAGGCGGTTCATCTTGCGCTCAACCAGCGCACGACGGTGTGAGAGAACCAGACGATTGCGGTCTTCGTCCACCTCCAGGAACTTCAGTGGCAGTTCTTCTCCCACTAAATCTTCCTTCGGTTTGCGAGTGCTGATGTGAGAACCGGGGATAAAGCCGCGCAACCCTTCGATTCGCACCAGCGCTCCACCCCGATTTGTAGCAAAGACAAGAGAGCGCACAGTAGCGTCTTCTGCTTGAAGCTGCCGTACTCGCTCCCACGCCCGCATGTACTCGATGCGACGGATTGAAAGGGTCAGCTGTCCATCTTCATTCTCGTCAGTCAAAATGAAGAATTCGCGTGTTTCGTTGGACTGTAAGACCTCATCAGGAGTGTCAACCCGGTTAATTGACATCTCCTGAAGTGGAATGTATGCTGCCGTTTTAGCACCAATGTCAATCAGAGCGCCTCTCGGCTCCAGACTGAATACGGTACCAGCAACGATATCGCCAGGGCTGAAGTGATAATCGTATTTGTCTAAGAGAGCGGCGAAATCATCGTGAGTGAAGCCAATATCTGTCGCAATTGTTTTCTGACTGACCATGTGCGTTGTGTTTCCTTGTTTTGTCTCCGTAATGACTATGCCTCCTGTCGATGTACAAGCACGTCGGCATTGTGCCACTTACACCTACATTGCTATGTCTCAACCTTATTTTAAAAGATTTAATAAAGTCCAGACAGGTTATTATAACTTAGGCAGGATGCTTTATTGGTTTCTCTACTTTTTCTCTAACAAAATATTTTTCTTGTACTAGTTCTCTGGTAACACCCCAACCTCCTTATATTTCTCGCTCAGTTCAGTATTGCTTTTAAGATCGTCCAAGGTTTCGATAAAGTCCCGGATACCTTGAAATTTCCGATAAACCGAGGCAAAACGCACGTAGGCAACTTCGCTCTCGTCTCGCAAGTATCGGAGTACTGACTCGCCAATTTCATTGCTGGTCACCTCCCGCCCAAATCGCTGCTGAACTTCTGCTTCAATTTCATCGACCAAAGCTTCCAGCCGTCTTTGGGGGATGTCTGTCTTTTCGCAGGCACGCACAATCCCGCGCAATAGCTTAGAGCGGTCAAACGACTCCCGCTTGCCATCTCGTTTAATGACGGTAACAGGCACGAATTCAATGCGTTCGTAGGTGGTGAAGCGATGTTTGCACTCCAAACACTCCCGGCGACGCCGAACACTTTGTCCTGCTTCTGTTGAACGGGACTCAAGAACGCGGCTCTCGGTGTGCTGACAATAGGGGCATCGCATAGAGGAAAGCCCTTCCTGCTGGGTGGACTTAAAGGCAGTATAGTGTCGAGAAAG
>JAIUYC010000452.1 GCA_020216575.1 Coleofasciculus sp. S288
ACCCACCGTCCTCGGTATCGGGCATTCGTTGTCAATTCTCTCAGCTTTTTGAGGTCAGTTTTCTTATCAAGCGTAAAGTCTAGGGGTGCGCCAGCGGGAGTGAGTTCGTTGCCTTCCCATTCCCGTTCCAAATCGTCGTGATGAGAAATCGCCGCTATCGTCTCGTACAAGCGAACTGGAGAATCTTTTCTGCGCCATTGTCCCCCTAATTGTGCAGCAAGCAAGGCGTGGGCGCGATGGTAAATCACTTCCCAACCATTCTCGTATTGGTTAACAATCACGCAATTTACTTCCTTATTGAATCATTGAGTAGTCCATCTATTGATTTTCATCGGTAAGAAACTATACAACATCTGCCAAAAGTACATTGGCCTGATTGGGAGGTGGGAGGTGGTAGGGGAAGAAGAGGTAAGAATTTTTTTGAACGTAAACGCGCAGCGGCTTGTCGTAGGCTACCACTCCAGGCACAGAGTTCACAGAGGAGAGAACATGGAGGGAATTAAAAGATAAAAGGGGTTATAGATGCGGATTTGGTATAAAACCTACAACCTAACCACTAACCCCCAACAAAACTTCGATTGCTTCCCTCGTTGCTGGGTTGGCTTGCAGCAAGGCTTGAACCTTCGCCTCGTCTTCTGATAAGCGTCTAGATGAATCGATGGCTGACGCACTTGAGGGGGTAATTTCGGCGTCCCAAGTTAATGCCTCAACACCTAATAATTGTGCCATTGCCTCCGTTGTTGTCCGTGCATTAAACACAAGCTGCCGCACCTGTGTCTCTTCCTCGCTCAGTTCCTTTTTCGGTGTTTCTTCAGTCGGGACTCGAACGGGTTCGAGCCAAGGCGCTTGCCATCGGTCAAATTCGCTCAAGTGACTGGGGAAACTTGCTGCTGCTTCACAGATGAGCGATAGCGAAGCGCTGCTGCTTTCAGCAGTTCGCAAAATCTCTCCATAAGGTCGTAACCGCAGTATCAAACTGGGTAGCCACGGCATTAATACCGCATCAGGCACGGAGGCAAACAGTTTACTCAACAGTTCAACGACAAATTTGCCGATGCGCGGGGCAAATGTCAGTGATAAAATAAACCCATTCAAATAATCTGGGAAAGCCGTGGCTAACATCGGATTAGCTAGGACTTCTTCAAAGAAATCCCGAATTTCTTCTAATGTCCGCTTTTTAAGCAACCACTCAGTTGTCCACAGCAAACCCAACTTTGCTGGGTCATGCACAACTTGCCCTGCCTGCTGCACTCCAATTATTAACTGACTCCGGTTGCAACCCAGTGACAGCGCTAAACTTTCTAAGGTAAAGATAAAGCCCAACATCCCGGCAATCTGCTCTGGCGAGGTTCCCCTGTCGCCAAAAGCTTGCGGCAGAAGCGTTGAGTAATGGGAATAACCCGTCGCTACGAATTGCTTAATCCAATCCGGCAATCCCGTTGGCGTGGCGCGATAGTAATGCACCAGACGGCGCACCCGCTCGAAGATTTGCGGGGCATCTTCCGCGCCCATCTCCTGCCGCAGTAAGGAAATGGCATGGTATCCTAATTCTTGCGTCAAGCGAGGGCTATTCAGATATAAGATGCTATCTTCAGCCGCTTTTAGGGTAGTATTCGCTCGTGCCTCTGCTCCAAACACTGCCTTTTTGAGCCGTTGTTCCAATACCTGCTCAATTGTTACTCCCTCATACCCCAGCATGATAATATCTCGCTGGTACTTGCCAATCCGAATTTCCCAGGATTCCTGTATCGGTTTAAATCCTAGGGTACGTTCCCCCATAATTGGTTGCACAAGGGTATTGCCCAGTAAATAATTCAGCCGCCACAACACATGAGAACAGGGCAACAGTTCGGGCTGTTGCTTGAAATCCATCAAGGCGCGCTGATTGGTTTTGGCCAATAAATTGACGTTCAACGGTGCGAGGCGATCGTATACATTTTGCGCTAACGGGGGTAGTGATTCATAGCCTACCGTGCCAATGCGATCGCCTCCGAGCAAAATTTGGCACAATTGCTGGATGTTGCGCTTTTTGGGCGTCCTATCTTTTTCTAAACAGGTGATGGCGGCATCTTGGAAATCATAGGGTGTGGGATGCACCCGATTTCGCATGTTTGCCAGCAGGATTGAGGTTTGATAGATAGCAATTGAATCTGCCGTACTCGCCAGATAACCATTTTTGCGTGCCAATGCCACAATCTCAGCACACCAGTGGAGTAATTGTTCGGTATCGGCAACTGCAAGTTCAGGGGGGCGCGTTAGAAAACTGATGAGTGCGTCTTCAGCTTCATTTCGATCCCCCCTACCCCCCTTAGAAAGGGGGGATTTTGTTTGCTTTTTGGATGATTTGTCGAGGGTAAAGGGTTTGATTTGGGCAACGCTGAGACTCTTTTTCCAGGTTGATTCAGCTAGGGAGACGGTACCCGCAGGATGGTTGAACTGGTATTCAATTGCCGCGAAACTGGATGGAATTAGTCCATAAAGCAACTGCGTTGAAGTACGTTCGGGAATTTCCCAGATAGTATCGTTAGCCAGTCCAAATTCTTCCACATCACTAGCAGTATGGGCAGCCCCACAAATATGAATCGCTTCATCTGGAGCAATTTTATTGGCTGCCATGTGCTGCTTGATGCGCGTCCACATATACTTTTCACGGAGCCTATCGCATTCTACATCCTTATCCTTGCGCCCTAGTCGCCGCATCAGACTGCCGATGAGGAACATGACTTGCCGATAGGTTTTGTAATCCGCGCCAATAATCGCTTGTTCAACATATTGATCCCACCATTCAGCAAAGTGGCGCGTGTTGGAGTTACGTAGCAAAAATGCAAGAAACTGGTCAAATGTAGGCTCAAGCTTGCCGATTTCTACGCCAACTGCCGTGCCATGCATTTTGGCTTCATCGAATGGAGGTGCGTTTTCTTCCTCTTGGTTTTCTAGCTGTTTGTGTTCCCATTGAAACACGAAATCTACCGCCCGATCCACAAACACGAGTTGTGTTTCCAGGTGCTGCAAAGCGTAGGCAATGGCTTGATATTCTGCCGAAGCTTCTGTTAACGGCGCTACCACGCTTAACGGCATCAAATCTGGAGGAAATGCCTCAGATTCAGCAGCAAATGCCTGCAACGCTACAGGCAGCTTGCAATCCTTTAAATCCTCCACCGTCCGCAGTAAATCCTCACACAACTCGATGTAAATTGCTTTAGGTGGCTTCCGGTGCAATCGCTGCACCATTTGCAACGCTGACGAGGGCGAATGGTGGCATACAGGAAAGATTTCCAACGGTTCAGCAGACGCCCTCGCTACGTCATTGACTATAGCCTCCAGCAATTCACTCACAGGTTGAGCATCTGTAGCAAATTTATTCGCTGCATCAAGGAGTTGTGCTTGCAAGGAACTTAGTGCTGCTGGAAGTATAACCATGGAACCGTCCTATTAATTTGCGATCGCTCTTCTTAAACCCTAGTATTTCTCTCTTAACGCCTTTCCTTCTTCATTATCCTATGCTTGCCTACTTAAAATCAGGCATCTTACGATTGCATACTGCTATAGCAATTCTAAATAATTCATGAAAACCTCTCTTTCTCTCCTCGGCGAACTCTGTGCCTCTGCGGTTCGTTAATAAAACTGGCACTTCAATGAAGAATTAATTGGGCGATAGACTCATGAAAAAATCACAAAATACAGTATTCACTCCTTTCCTATAAAGATATCTGAGCTTTGTATTTATTCAATTATTCTAAAGCCTTTAAAGCTTGAAAATCACCACTACATAGAATTGTGATATGTTCTGTTATTTTTTCTACATCCCAATTCCACCATTGAAGTTTAAGCAGTAGTTCAATCACCTCATCATCAAATCGCTTTCTAATCACTCGTGCAGAATTTCCACCCACTATTGTGTAGGGTTCCACATCTTTCGTCACAACTGCCTTAGCACCAATCACTGCCCCATCGCCTACTTTTACCCCCGGCATAAGCGTTGCTTCATACCCAATCCAAACATCATTACCCACCACCGTATTTCCCTTATCCGGCCAAGCATCAGGTGTCGCTTTTTCCCATCCGTTGCCAAATATCGAGAAGGGGTAGGTGGCAAAACTCTCGATTTGGTGGTTTCCCCCATTCATGATGAATTTAACACCACTGGCAATGGCACAGAATTTGCCAATAATCAGCTTATCCCCAATAAAATCAAAGTGGTATAAGACGTTTTTTTCAAAGTTCTCTGGATTCTCAAAGTCATCATAATAAGTATATTCTCCCACGATAATGTTGGGATTTTTGATGATGTTTTTCAGGTAGCACAAGCGATTATACCCTTCTAAGGGGTATGGATTATTAGGGTTCGGACCAAAATTGGATAGGTTATCTGTCATGGTTTGCTGAAGAAGGAAAAATCTAACGAGCTTTCATTTGTAGCTATTTTCTCATGCTTCCCATTGCTTCTTTTCCTCCTTCGAGAAAAGGCTCCCATTCTCCTTTTCGTTCTTGGCTGCGTTTCTCTACTACGCCATGCCAAAAATTATTAATTACTGATACATCTTCGGGTAGGCGACGTACTAGAGTACCGACGAGCGATCGCGCCAATGTTCTTCCTTCCAAACTCGTCGCGCCAAAGTAATGACTGTGTAGGATTGCGTCTTCTAAAACACCAATAGCTTCTGCTGTAGACAACGCAGATTCAACCCGCTGATCGTCAGAACTTGCTGCCTCGTTTGCTTCTCGCAAATCAGCGAAGGTTTGCAATAAAACATCGAGCAATGTGGGAGGAACTTCGACCTCAAACCCATGCCGTTTCAACAACTCGCTCGTGCGGAACAGAATAATTTCTTTCTCTTGCTTCTTGTTCGTAACGACAGGAATATGGACAAAATTGAAGCGACGTTTGAGGGCAGA
>JAIUYC010000453.1 GCA_020216575.1 Coleofasciculus sp. S288
GCATGGCCGTACCCTTACGGATTCTAGAATTGATTCAACTACTACTGCTTACTTCGTTGAAGTGATAGATTGTATCTACTCTCTGTCTCAATTACATTACCCCGAAGGATAATGCTTGAAGCCCGATGATCAGCCCAGGTTCTACTATCAGGTTTCAGACAGCATATCCACCAAGGGTTGAGCTATCCAGTTTAAGCCAACTCTCAGCTTGTGGTCTAAGGTGGGCATGCGATAGAGGTAGGCAAGACGCCGAGCCGTATAGGCTAATGGACCTTCCAACTTTATTCCTAAACCCGTAAACGTTGCGTTGTCTGTCCCCAACGTCATCATTTCTCCTAAGTGCTGGTAGCGGAAAGGAAGTAAGGGACGTCCGGTGAGGGAAGCCCAGATATTCCAAGCCGTGTAATCTGACTGCTGGAATGCTGCTTGAGCTGTGCTGGGAACTTGCTGGCCTTCCGCATCGCGGCAATCCGCTAAGTCACCCAGCGCAAAGATTTCTGGATGATCGAGAACTTGTAGCGTGGAGGTTGTTGTTAGCTGTCCCCGTTGGTTTTGCTTGAGTGGGAGCGATCTCACTATGGGTGAAACCCCTATCCCTACTGTCCACAACACCAAATCGACAGGGATACTATCCACCTGTCCTTTGTACAACAACGAAATCGTATCTGCTCCAATCGACTCGACGGCAGTTTCCAGATCGATCCAGACGTTCCGGTCGTCCAACGCTCTCTGAGCCACTTCTCGATTAAAATCTGGAGACGACCTGAGAATTAGATCGGTTAGTTCGATCAACCGCAGCCGTCCGCGCTCTCCTAACCGTTCCGCCAGTTTACAAGCCAACTCCACCCCGCTATAACCCCCCCCAACAATTGCCACTCGGATTTTATCTTTATCAGATTCTTCCAAAATCCGCAGCCGTTCTTCCAGATGATAAGCGTTAGCGAGCGTGCGGAACGGAATCGCATATTCAGACGCTCCCGGTATCCTATCCAGGGGAGTCTCTCCCCCCAACGCCAACACCAAGCGGTCATAGGAAAACTCTGGACCATCGTGCAACTGTACCCGTCGCTCGTCGATATTAATTCCTGCCACGGCTGCCTGAGTGAAGCGCACCCCCGTACTCGCCAAAATTTCTTCAAAGGGTGGGGCTATTTCCCAAGTTTGGAGTTCGCCGGTGAGCAGTTCGTACAGCAACGGCGCAAATACAAAGCGGTCATTCTGATCGACCAAGATAATTTCCGGTCGTTGCGGCTTTTCCCAAGGAAGTTGGCTCAAGCGTAGGGCAGTATAAAGACCCCCAAAGCCTCCACCAAGAATACAAATGCGGGTGGGTTGTTCACTCATCGTTCTATATGCGGACGTCCGAGCAGGGCAGTTTCTTTCAGGATAACAGGGCTATTTCAAGGTGGGAGAAAGCGACCAAAAGCTCTACCAAGGGAACAATAGTGTGACAAACTCTAGATAGCTGAGCTACCTTAGCACCATCCATCCCGAAACACCTCCACCTAAGGATGGATTGGGACTATGTAGCAGATGCATCTGTAATCCCCAAATCTGTAATCCCCAAATCTGATAACATCCGGATGCATTTTAGCGAACTGTTATCAGGATTTTCTGGATAGGCTTTCACCCAACACTCACCTGATCATGCAATCATCAATATCTCAGGTTACCGTCTTTGAAAAGTCTCTCAACTCTGGCACAATTCTACGGCACGACCTGAGGCGAGTGAAGCGATCGCAAACGTTATGCACAAGCGATCGCAGCGAGGTAAGAAAGCCCGCAGGCTATCCCGAAAGACATCACTCTCACCACTCCAGCACGATTGTCTTCATTGACTCAGCCGTTGATGACTATCAAACGCTAGTCAACGGTGTCATTCCAGGAGCCGAAATTATTCTCCTCAACCCCGCACACGATGGCATCGAACAAATTACCGAGGTACTGAAAGGACGCACTAACCCATCTACTGTCCACATCATCTCCCACGGTTCCCCAGGTTGCTTGTATCTGGGCAATACCCAACTCAGCTTGGATACCCTCGATCGCTATACACCCCAATTACAAACCTGGTTCACTACTCCCCCTGCCTCCCTCCTCCTCTACGGATGCAACATCGCAGCCGATGAAACGGGAGCTATCTTTGTGCAGCAGTTGAGCGAATTGACGGGTGCTACGATTGCCGCTTCCACTACCAGGACGGGAAGTGCCGCTTTAGGGGGTAACTGGGAATTCGAGGTGCGAACAGGCGATATTGAGGCGAATTTAGCATTTGAGCCTTGGGCGATCACAGCTTACAACTCGGTATTGCCAACTACACTCTACGACAGCTCATTGGGCGGTACTCCTGATACTCAGCAGGGATTGATATACGTTGCCTTTGCCGTTTCTGATCCATTAGGTGTAACTCAAACGTTTAATCCTGGTTCTAATACAACAACCCTCAATAGTACTGGAAACCAAGTTGCTTATGCAGGATACGGCACGTCCAGCTTCACGCTTGATCGCAATATTGGATACTCCATCAACTTCACTGTGGAGATAGTCTCCGAAGGCAGCCCTTTCCCTAATATTTCCAACCCCGATAAGAATGGCGATGGGAATCGCGATCGCGCAGGCTTTAGCATCATTGCCATTAGTAGCGATCGACAAGGAATTGAACTGGGTTTCTGGGGTGATAAAATCTGGGCGCAGCAAGCCGATCCGTTAGGCGAACCTCCCGCTGGCAACCTCTTCACTTACAGCCCCCTTGAGAGCGCCCAATTTAACACTACGGGAAGTCTGCAATCCTACACTCTGACGGTTCTTGGTAACAACTATACGCTTAGTAGCGGCGCTACGACAATCCTGAGTGGCATTCTGAAGGACTATACTAACGGTAATATTCCTCCTACCCTGCCCAATCCTTACACAATCCCCAACTCCATTTTTCTCGGCGATAACACCCCCTCTGCCCAAGCACAGATTAACTTATCATCCCTAGGGGTTAACCGTGTCCCTAATGCTCCCACTAGCGATACCTATAGCACCAACGAAGATATTGCCCTCACCGTCGCTGCTGCTACTGGTGTTCTCGCCAATGATACCGATGCGGATAATGATTTGCTGACGGCTGTTCTAGCCTCGAATCCAACCAACGGCACTTTAGTCCTCAACCCTGACGGCACTTTTACTTACACGCCCAATCCTAACTTTAGTGGCTCTGATAGCTTTACTTACCGAACCAGCGATGGCACGGCTAATTCCAACACCTTAGCAACAGTTGCGATCGCAGTAGATGCCGTCGCGGATGCACCCACACTCACCGTTGCCCCAGCTTCAGGCAATCCAAACACCGCCATTCCCCTGAACCTCAACGCCACATTCGTGGATACAGATGGTTCAGAAACCCTCTCGCTCCAACTTGCAGGCGTTCCTACCGATGCTCTCCTCAGTGCAGGCACAAACCTAGGCAATGGAGTCTGGCAGTTGAGTTTAGCGCAGTTGGCTGGACTCACCATTACACCCGCGACAAGTGACGACTTCGCGCTAACCGTTACAGCTACAGCAACAGAGACATCCAACAACAATGCCGCTTCAACCGTTGCCACCTTGAATGTAACCGTTACCGATAGCTCAAATCCTAATCCAACAGACCCTAGTTTGGTTCAAAACTCAAACGGTACTTTCACCGTCCAGGGTTTGACTCAACTTCTATTTACGTCTAGTCAAGTCAACACAAGTTCAGTCAACGAAATTGGGTTTTTTATCGTCGATGATGCTCAAGGTAACATCGGCAATCTAACGCCCAGTGATGCAGGCTACGCCCAAGCAGCCCTCGACCAAGCACAAGTGATTTTCTCAGTCCTTGCCGACAACCCTAGTAATGCTCCCTCAACCCGTCAATTAAGCTTTACTAATGGTACTTTTTTGAGGTTTTACCAGATAGAAAACAGTACTACGGATGCAGTGAGAGCCGGACAATCACCCCTGACAGCAATCTCCTTCAATTCACCTACATTTAGTGCTGAAAATACGTTGGACTTTGGTGAGAATACTCTCACGGTTGAGGCAACGAATCAACCTTTTCCACTGGGAACGGGATTTCAGGGGAGCGAACAGGGAGAACTACTGGATCTAACTCAGCAGGTCGGTCAGCAACTGCAAGCCAACTTCACTGTTAATAGCGAAGCTGCCTATGATAATTTTGTTGGATTTTATGCGATCGATAGCCTAGATGGCGGCATTGATATTAATCAGGATGGACAAATTGATCTTCGTCCCGGCGATATGGATTATGCAGAAGCAGCCATCCAACGAACTGTGTTGCAAGCTAGCCTACAATCGACGCGAAGCCTAACTAGCTCAGTACTGCTAGATGCTGGAACACTTCTAGCACCCTATATTATTGCTGATGGCACGCGGGAGGAATTTTTGGCACAGAATCCCGACAATCAATCGAGTCAATTCCCGTTAGCTTACTTTGTTTTCTTAGGAGCGAATCCCGATGGAGCTGACCACGTCCGCCTGTTAGGTGACAACACCTTTGGGTTTGAGGATTTATTCGGTGGCGGTGATGCCGACTTTAACGATGTAGTTATTCAGATTAATTTCGCTTAAACCAATCCCCATCGTCCTCAGTTTCGCAGCGCACATTGCGGTCAGAAAACTGAATTTTACAATCTGATAGCAAACTGTTTATCTCTCTCAAACTCACTGAATTTTTGTTAAGTTTCATAAGTTTTTGATAAATCAGTGACTGCTCGACATGAACAGCAACGGATAGCCGAACTTTTTGTATTCCAACAAAGAAAATACAGGACTTACGCAAAGAAAGTCTCTCAAGCATCAATTGTAGGGGCATGGCATGCCATGCCCCTACCAGATGTGGTGTCTGTGCGTAAGTC
>JAIUYC010000454.1 GCA_020216575.1 Coleofasciculus sp. S288
AACAGAGCTTCATTGGCATATTTCCCACCAAGCTTGACCATTGCAGCTCGATTAAATTCATGATATTTTGCGACTGGTCAAGAGTAGCTAACCCAGAAACGATCGCAAGCAAGTTTCCCTGGCTAAAAAAGCGAAAATCCATCCAGCCAACCCCTAAATTACCAACCAGATACCCCCCTTTTCGGTTCAGCCAAGGGAGCAACCATTCAGGAACGGAATTTTCATAGATATTGAACTTATTTAAAGCCGTTTCACCAAACTCTTCAGTTTGATACCGATAGATACCCCTCAATCGTTTAGGATCGAGCCAATAGCGATCGCGAATATATTCAGTCAGCAGTTCGCAACGCCTGTCGATTTCAAGCTCTGCGATATAATTTTTATCTGTGAGCAACTCATGACTCGCCGCACGGAGAGCAGCATGAAATAAAGCTTGAATTTCCAAAGGATGTCCGTAAACTCCCATGCGACGGTCAATCATAAAAGCGGCTTCTGGGACTAACATAGTTGGGGTCATATCAAACCGCTTCACCAAGCACAAACTCAGAATTAACTTAATACCCCATTGAAATTCATCTCGATGTGCTATTTTCTCTTCAGGTCGATGGGCAAACTGACAAGCCCTCTCATAAGCTCTTAAGAGGAAAATCCACCACAAGCCAGAATCAACAGGTGTCACTCTGCCAATTGCCCGTTGACCGAAATCCGGGTCAATTCCTTGATTAGATGTCACCTCAAAACTAGCTGGCATCAACCCTTCTGCCAGCACAATCCCTCCCATTTGCAGTTCTTTACCCTGCCAGTTACGCCTCACCTCATTGAATAAACCTTGACCTTCTTTAGAATGAGTTTGGTCAGACTGCAACCCCAAGGTAAATTCAAGAAAATTACGAACAATTTCTCGTTCTCCTTTCATCAGGAAGGCAAGCCCTGAAGGGACAAAATCGCGGATAAAGCAATGTCCATAATTAAGCTGTTCTTCTTGGGGAGCCGGTTCTTTCGATGCTACCGTTCCAACTGGCTTTTGCTTATACGTCATGATTGACTGATAAAGCCTTGCTTCAGCCTCTTCTACCATCCTGATATTCAAATCACTGTCTCCTTGCTACTCACGGTCTATTTTATTGACCACAACCTTAAAAGAGAAATTTTAGCTGAATGGAAAGTCGAGTCTTGATGAGTTGAGTCCTCTCCCCCACTAAAAAAACAGGTATACGGCGCGTTCATGGTTCATGACGGTTTCAATGAACTATGAACTTAGGACTTACGCACAGGCATCACATCTGGGAGGACACGGCAATGCCGTATCCCTACAAATGGTGATTTAGAGGTAAATTTGCGTAAGTCCTGAACTATGAACTGTGATACTGATAAGAAGTAGAGAAATCAGTAGAAGTACTTATGAGTCTGGATGCGATCGCAATTGGGAGTGGCATTGGTGGGTTAACGGCTGCGGCGTTGCTAGCGCGTTACGGCAAGCGGGTGCTAGTGTGTGAGAGTCATGCGATCGCAGGGGGTGCGGCTCATACGTTTAAACGGCGAGGTTTTGAATTTGACTCTGGCCCCTCGTTTTACTGCGGTTTAGGGAACCAACGCCCCAGTCTCAATCCGTTGCGGCAAGTGCTGGATGTTCTGGGAGAATCGCTTCAGGTTGTTCCCTACGACCCTTTAGGACATTACCACTTTCCCGAAGGAACGTTCCCAGTTTACAGCGACGCGCAACGCTACCGGGAGGAAATTGCTCGAATTACACCGCAGGGCGCTAGGGAACTGGAACGCTTTGAACAGCGCCTGTTGCCCCTCTATGAGGCTTTACGGGATATCCCGACGCTTGCCTTAAGAGCAGATTGGCAACTCATCCCAGTCTTATTAGGAGGTTATCTGCCCTCACTGTTAAAAATGCTGCCTCAACTCGGTATCATCCAGGGTTCAGTTGGGGATGTCATGGACAAAGAAGTGCATGATTCTTGGGTGCGGCGGTTAATTGACTTAGAATGCTTTCTCCTATCTGGACTCAAGGCACATGGCACAGTTGCCCCTGAAGTAGCATTCATGTTAGGTGAACGTTCCCGTGCTGGTGTCGAGTACCCAGTTGGAGGAAGTGGTGCAATTGTTGATGCTTTGGTGCGTGGTTTGAAGCGGGGGGGTGGGGACTTGCGGCTAAATGCTCATGTGGAGCAAATTTTAGTGGAATCCGGTAAAGCTGTTGGTGTCCGGTTGCAAACTGGAGAAATTATCAAGGCTCCAATCGTTATTTCTAATGCCACAATTTGGGATACTTATACCAAATTACTGCGCCCCGAAGATTTGCCCCAATCTTATCGACAAACTGCCTTAGAAACACCAGCCGTTGAGAGTTTCATGCACTTACATCTGGGTATTCGGGCAGAAGGATTGAACCATCTGACGGGGCATCATGTAGTCGTTCATGATGGGAATAAGGATATTACAGAACCGGGGAATACCTGCATGATATCCATTCCTTCGGTATGGGATGCGAGTCTCGCTCCAGAGGGTCATCATGTCGTTCATGCGTACACCTTGGAACCTTATGAGGGATGGCAGCGAGATGAGAGATATGATGAGAAGAAAAAAGAGCGATCGCAATCTCTGTTCCATGCCTTAGAACGAGTTATCCCCGATATCAGACAGCGCATTGTCCTAGAACTAATTGGCACGCCCCTAACTCATTCCTACTACCTGCGCCGTTACAAGGGAACGTATGGCCCTGCCATAGTAGCTGGCAAAGGCATGTTTCCTAGCTGCCAAACACCCATCTCTGGTTTATACCGCGTCGGTGACAGCACCATGCCAGGAATTGGCGTTCCAGCCGTTGCTGCGTCTGGAATCTTGTGTGCCAATACGTTAGTAACGCCCCAAAAAACATCAGAATTGTTAGCATACCTTGGCAGAAACTAGCTCAGCGAACTACTACGCTTCATTTCTCCGAATTAGAAGCGTGGCGTCCAGTTTCACGGGGAGTTACCGCCGCCGTTTGGCAATTTACGTTCGCCGTTGCCTTGACAGTAGCCTCGGCATTGCTTACACTATAAGGTTAATCCCTCTTAAAAGGAGAAATGGTAACAGGTACTTCGCCAATCCTCCTAACGGAATAAAGCCGTTCCAGCCTGAGAATGAGAAAAAGAATTAACAGTTGGACAGGCCAAGGCGAAAGAGCAAAACCATAGATTGAGCAAAAGATAGCCGATCCTAGAGTAAGAAATTTAGGGATTTCGTGAGAAACCCTAAAAGATATCAAGATGCTACCTATGGCGCTTACCAGGAAAATGAGGAAAGTGGGAAGCATATTGATCACCTTTTATTAAAAGTCTATAGAGGACTTTCACCATCCTTAGACCTGTGGGTGGCGAATTGACAGCGAAAGCCCCTTTGTCCCTAGATTAGCACTGATTTATAAGAAAAACTTTTAACTTACACAACAAAAACTGATGGGATTGATGAAGCTTTGCATCATATTGTGTTGAATTGTAAAGGAAGACTTCGTTTATGAGAATAGAGCCGGGGAAAAGTGCTTTCATCCCTGATTTTGCAAAAAGTTCATCAACCAGTTTTTAAGGTGATAGGTAGCGTGGCAATCATCTTCGTTGTAACGGAGAATGATATCTAGAAAAGAGCGATCGCCCGTTTCTAACCACTGATCGTACAAACAGACGCATTGGGAACCCGTTACACTCGGATCGCGCCACTCAAAGCCTAACCATCGAGCTAGGTGTTTGAGCGAATAGCTTTCCACCGGTAGCGTCACGCTGCTCAAAACTTGGTGGTGTACGTCCACAAAGCGGGAAAGCAGTTCATTAAGCTGCCATTGCGGGGTTTTGTAGAGCTTGGCAAAGCGCTTGACTGTTTCAACTTCATACTCAGAAAAATGGAAAATTGGCGAGTTTGGGTAGAACTTAACCAACTCTAAAAATTGTTGCCAAATTAACCCTTCGTCGTCGGGATGTTCTGCCAGCAGGGGATGAAATGTCTGAGTATGAGTATGTCGATCAATCGCCAAGACACCAAACAAATAGTCTAGTTGCAGTTCTGGTTCTGCCTCAATATCAAAATAAAGCTCAACGGAGGCATTGGGCAAAGCCTTGCTGGCATTCGCCCCACCCTGAGTACGGGCAATCGGGCGATTCTGCAAAGTCGCTTGAGCTTGCACGATAATATCGGAGGCGACTTCATCACTCAGCAAGGGTTCCAGTGTGCTAATCGACGCTTGGGCGAGAGATTCTACAGTCGTAATGCCTAAAGCTTGCAAATCTCGGTAACGGCTAGGTGTTACTCCTGGCAAGAGAGAAAGGTGTTGCTGGTGTTGGGCGATCGCATAACAGCTACTATACCAACGACAAAGACCGCACCGCTGACGGGAAATAAACACCTCTGGCGCTTGCTGTTGCAACAGTACCTCGACACACTCTGAGAGTACCTCCTGCATCAGCGGTACCCATCGTTCTAGCTGCACCGTATAGGCATCTCGACCGCGTAAAACTAACCAAGCCGTACTCGGCACAACGCCTTGGATTGCTGCCAACAGTTGAGCCCCATAAGCCGTCACAATCTGATATTCTTGCTTGGGACGCCTGCCCAACTTAATATTAGTAGGTGCGTACAGCCAATCCCCAAAAACAGACGTTCCAGGCTGTTTAACCAGCAAATCGGGACGGCTTAACAACCTCACCCCCTCAGCAATCTGGATGAGCAGTACCCCTTGCGAAATGTAATCTACCCCTTCCTGCATCAATTCCAATGTCGCCTTTGCCCCAGCTTCCCAATCTCCCCTCGGAAAAGTGGGGGACTGATGCGGGACATTGGCGAGAACGGTTTGCCGATGCGCGAAGCTGTCTTGTCGCAGTTTCCGGACAAAATCTTGCTCTGG
>JAIUYC010000455.1 GCA_020216575.1 Coleofasciculus sp. S288
ACTTACGCAAATTTACCTTTGAACCACCATCTGTAGGGGCGAGGCATGCCTCGCCCCTACTCTGTGTAGCATCTGTGCGTAAGTCCTATATTGCTCTGAGTGCTATTACCTTAGAAGAAGAGAAGGCTGTGTCTTATCTGCTGGTTGGCATGATTATTATCCCAAGCTCTTCCGAGAGACAGGCACAATGAATAACCTTTCTGGGGTGCGCTATTTCGATGTCGAACCGACAAGGAAACCTGATTCGAGTTGAACTGAGGCTCTCGTTCTGAATCCGATGGATCTCGCGGCCTGATCTGTCCATGGTTGGCGTCACGCCATCCAACAATTGAAGGCGATGTAACTTCGATGCTCACCCTCATCGAGCCAATTGGCAACAAATTAACTTTCTAGCCAATGTTCGAGCGGATTTAGCTGACAAGTTTCAGCTCACGCCGCTATTCGCTTTAACCCAATCGAGAGCAAGTGAAACATGAGCCAAGAGTCCATGAATTCATCCAAGGGGAACATTTTAGCGGTTGATGATACTCCCACCAATTTGAGCCTTTTAACCGAGATTTTGGCAAAGCAAGGGTATAAAGTGCGGGTGGCAACGAGTGGCAATCTAGCTCTAAAGTCTGTCGAGCTTGCTCCTCCTGACCTGATTTTGCTGGATATCAGGATGCCGGAAATGGACGGCTATGAGGTCTGTGAACGGTTGAAAGGGGATGAACGAACCAAAGATATTCCAGTTGTCTTCATCAGTGCCTCCGATGAAGTATTCAACAAGGTGAAAGCCTTTTCGGTTGGTGGAGTTGACTACATTACTAAACCGTTTCAGTTAGCAGAGGTTGTGGCTCGTGTCGAGAATCAGTTAAGTATCCGAAGGCTGCAAAAGCAACTAGCTGAGGAAAATACACGGCTCTCCCAGGAGATTGGTAGGCGACAACAGGCAGAGGCTGCTTTGCGCTCTTCAGAAGAGAAGTTTGCCCGAGCATTTCGTTCCAGTCCAGATGCGATCGCAATTAGCCGCCTCACCGATGCCCGCTTTATCGAAGTCAACGACAGTTTTCTCTTGCTTTTTGGTTACCAGCGCAACGAGGTCATCGGTAATACTACCACGGAACTGAATCTTTGGGTCAATCTTGAAGACTGTACCCGATTTATCCAACTCGTGCAGGAGATGGGAGTTATTCGCAATCAGGAATTCACTCTCCGCACCAAATCAGGTGAAGTGAGGACGGTGTTGTTATCAGCCGAACAGATTGACATTGAAAACCAATTGTGCATAATCACCACGGCTAACGATATCAGCGATCGCAAGTGGGCAGAGTTAGAAATTACTCGCTCTAAGGACTTACTTGAATCGATCTTTAATGAATCGGCGGATGCGATTTTTCTGGTCAATCCTGAGACCCTTTTAATCACTGACTGCAATCGGCGTGCAGTAGAACTGTTTGAAGCACAGAGCAAGGACGAATTAATCAACATTGAGGGGCATTCTCTTCAGAAAAGAAGGTTTACACCAGAAGAATTGAGTTCTATTGTTGGCGAACTCGCTCTCAAAGGCTTTTGGAGTCGGGAGTTGGAATATGTAACCCAAAAAGGCAAGCTGTTTTGGGGGAACTTAGCCGTTAAGCAAATTCATGTCGCAGGTCATCAAATGCATCTCGTGCGCGTGACGGACATTACCGATCGCAAGCAGACGGAAGTGGCGCTAGGTGAGAGTGTAAAGCGGGAACGGGAAAGTGCGCAACGGGAAAGAGCGATCGCCAAAGTCATTCAGAGGATGCGCCAGACACTAGATATTGATGCCATCTTCACCGCTACAACCGACGAATTGCGGCAATTGCTCAAGTGCGATCGCGTAGCCATCTATCAGTTCAATTCAGACTGGAGTGGGGAGTTTGTTGCCGAGTCAGTGGCGAGTGGCTGGACATCTCTAATTACTGCCCAGAAAAATGACCCCTCTTTAACCGCAGATTCTCTAGAAAACGAAAATTGCGTTGTCAAAACATTGGATCTTGAGAATGACCCCGTGCAGGATACTTATCTACAAGAAACCCAAGGGGGTGCATATAGCCAAGGTGCAAGTTACCTCTGTGTCGCAGACATTTACAACGCTGGATTCAACTCTTGTTACATCAACCTCTTAGAGCGATTTCAAGCCAAAGCCTACATCACCGTCCCCATCTTCTGCGGCAGTCAACTGTGGGGATTATTGGCTAGCTATCAAAACTCTGGTTCTCGCCAGTGGGACGTTGCAGAAATCAAGGTTGTCATTCAGATTGGTACTCAGTTAGGAGTTGCCTTGCAGCAGGCGGAATTACTCGCCCAGACTCAGCAGCAATCCGTCCAACTTCGGGAAGCCAAAGAAGCAGCAGAAGTGGCTAACCGCGCTAAAAGCGAATTCCTAGCAAATATGAGTCACGAACTGAGAACACCGCTTAACGCGATTTTAGGCTTCACCCAAGTGATCAACCGTGACACTTTCCTCTCGTCAGAGCAACGAGAACACTTGGGTATTATCTTGCGCTCTGGTGAGCATTTGCTGGAATTGGTCAATGACATCCTAGAAATGTCCAAAATCGAAGCCGGTCGGATTACATTCAATGAAAATTGCTTCGACCTTTTTCACCTGTTGAACAACCTCCAAGAAATGTTTCAATTCAAAGCCTCTTCCAAGGGCTTAAAACTCGTTTTTGAGCGAACCCAAGACGTTCCTCAATACGTGCAAACCGACGAAGGGAAATTGCGCCAAGTTCTGATTAACCTACTGAGCAATGCCATTAAATTTACTGAATCCGGTTGCGTGACGCTGCGAGTGTCAGTGGTCAGTAACCAACAACGACGGACAATAGACAACGGACAACTGACCATTCAGTTTGAAGTCTCTGACACTGGGCCTGGTATTGCCCCTGAAGAGATTCATTCCATATTTGAAGCCTTTACCCAAACGGCAATCGGTCGGAAATTCCAGGGAGGAACGGGACTGGGTTTACCGATTAGCAGCTCCTTTGTGCAATTAATGGGAGGAGAGATCGCTGTCTACAGTACTCTCGGTCAGGGATCTACCTTTAAATTTCATATCCCAGTTCATCTCACTGGAGCGAGTGGCATCCAAACTCTACATCCCATAGGTCGAGTGATTGGGTTAGCACCTGACCAAACGGAGTATCGAATTCTGGTAGTGGAGGACAAGTGGGAGTCTCGCCAATTGCTAGTCAAACTCCTGACTTCCGTCGGATTCCAAGTGCGCGAAGCGGAAAATGGGGAAGAAGCCGTTGTCCTGTCGTCAAGTTGGCAGCCCCATCTGATTTGGATGGATATGTGGATGCCAGTGATGGACGGCTACGAAGCCACTAAACAGATTAAGTCTCATCCAAAGGGTCAGGCAACAGTGATTATTGCTCTGACAGCAAATGCATTTGAAGAACAGCGAACAGCTATTTTAGCAGCAGGTTGCAACGATTTCGTGAGTAAGCCCTTTCAGGAGGATGTGCTGTTCTCCAAGATGGCTGAACATTTAGGAGTGCGTTATATCTATCAAGAAGAAGAGCAACTAACATCATTGTTGTTGGGAGAAAGAATTGAAGATCTCAAGTCCGAATTGTTGGCTGTGATGCCAACAGAATGGCTAGCACAACTCCACTGGGCAGCAGAAGCTTGCTTAGATGAGGAGATTCTCGTTCTCATTGAACAAATCCCAGAGCAGCATGTAAATTTGAAGGTAGCTTTAACCGATTTGGTCAATAACTTTCGACTTGATATAATTTTTGACTTAACCCATTGAGATTATGCTAAACAGCCTTGCTTCACTCAGGAACACCCAACTCAATAACAGTTCTCTCGCCACTCCTCGAACATAACTGTTAGACTCAGGGGGATCAGATGAGATTGCGATGAAGTCAGGGCGAGAACGTATGCAACGATGGTTTGACTATAGGGGGAGCAATGAGCAATGCCCTACTCCTACCTGTCAACACACACTAATCTTGTTCTGTATCTCTCTAACTTTTATCTTTCGAGGGGGTTTGGGGGAGCTATAAGACCCACACTAAAGTAAAGTGTTGAGTGTTGAGTGTTGAGTTTAAAAAAATTCATAATTCAAAATTCAAAACTCAAAATTAAGATTTTGTGTGTGGATACATGGACTCCCTCAGGTTAATTCTATGGCGCTCAACGTTCCTAAAATTAACATTTAAAGCAAGTCATCCAGGGAGTAGATACTTTATAATACTGGAATGTTGACCTTTAACTATCGATACCGAATCTATCCAGATGCCACTCAACAGCAAATACTGATTGAGTGGATGGAAACTTGTCGCAATGCTTACAACTATGCGTTGCGAGAGATAAAGGATTGGTGCGATAGTCGCAAGTGTCCGATTGATAGATGCTCTCTGGTGAAAGAGTACATCATTCCAGTCGATGCCAAATTTCCCAACGAAATCTATCAGCTTAATAACCTGCCAAAAGCCAAGAAGGAATTCCCCCGATTAGGTGAAGTCCCTTCCCAGGTTCTCCAGCAGGCGATTAAGCAATTACACCTTGGCTGGAAGTACTTCCAACAAAGGGGATTTGGCTTCCCCAGATTCAAGAAGTATGGGCAATTCAAGTCGTTACTGTTTCCTCAATTCAAGGAGAATCCAGTAACGAGAAAGGGAATGGGGAATCGGGAATCGGGAATCGACTCCCTACTCCCTACTCCCTACTCCCCACTAGTAACGAACTTGCATATTAAGTTGCCCAAACTGGGGTTAATTTCCATTAACTTGCATCGACCCATCCCTTCAGGATTTGTCGTCAAGCAAGTACGAATCTTGAGGAGAGCCGATAAGTGGTATGCATGTGCGATTCGTTCAGTCGAAATCCGCAAGGAGGGATGACTGGCGTTAGTAGAG
>JAIUYC010000456.1 GCA_020216575.1 Coleofasciculus sp. S288
GAAGAGTCGGTAATTTACTACAACGGATGTCCGGTTGGGACAGTGGCTGCTTGCGATCCAGATGTAGAGCCGCTCAACTATAACCAGTGCTTTATCCGCGATTTTGTCTCTTCCGCGCTGATTTATCTGATGAACGGTAAACCGGAAATGGTTCGCAATTTTCTGGTAGAGACATTAGCGCTCCAGGATGAACCCAAGCAAATGGATTGCTTTAATGCAGGGCGGGGGTTGATGCCAGCGAGTTTCAAGGTGGCAACGAACTATGGCGAACAATATTTGACGGCGGATTTTGGGGAACATGCGATCGCAAGAGTCACCCCAGTTGATTCCAGCCTCTGGTGGATTATCCTGTTACGGACTTATGTAAAAGCTACAGGAGACTTTGAACTCGCCCACGAACCGGCATTCCAAAGAGGGATTGTCTTCATTCTCAAACTTTGCTTAGCCGATCGCTTTGATATGTTCCCAACGATGTTAGTACCAGATGGCGCGTTTATGATTGACCGTCGGATGGGGGTTTACGGGCATCCTTTGGAAATCCAAGCTTTATTCTATGCTGCTTTGCGATCGGCCCGGGAACTGCTTGCACCAGGGCGTCAAGGCGATATCTATAGGCAATTTGTCAATCAGCGCTTGAGTACACTCAATTTCCACATTCGGACGTATTATTGGCTCGATATTAAACGCTTGAACGACATCTATCGCTATCAAGGCGAAGAATTTGGCGAAACCGCCATCAATAAGTTCAATATTTATCCCGATTCTATTCCGTATTGGTTAACGGAGTGGATGCCAGAAACTGGAGGCTATTTAGCAGGTAATCTCGGTCCTTCACTCATGGATTTCCGCTTCTTTGCACTGGGAAATTTGATGTCAATCATTTGTTCCCTGTCCACTCCTCAAGAATCTGAAGGAATTATGGATCTCATCGAACAACGATGGGACGATTTAGTAGGGCAAATGCCGATGAAAATCTGTTTTCCGGCTGTGGAAGGGTTGGAATGGAAAATCATGACAGGTTGCGACCCAAAAAATGTGCCTTGGTCGTACCATAATGGTGGCAATTGGCCTGTTCTCCTCTGGCTGTTGGTCGCGGCGGCGATTAAGACGGATCGGTTAGGGATTGCCAAACGAGCGATTGAACTGGCTGAACAACGCTTGTCTGACGACCAATGGCCTGAATATTACGATGGCAGGAACGGGCGATTAATTGGTAAACAATCGCGCAAGTATCAAACCTGGTCTATCGCTGGGTTCTTAGTGGCGAAACACCTGATCGCGAATCCCGACGATCTAAAGATATTTAGTTTTGACGAGGACGTTCAATCGCTTGAATGGGTGTGCGTTCCTTAAATTTTTCTGATAGTCTTCCCTTTTCAAGCCTCCGGATTCAATCCGGAGGTCATTTTAATGAAGTTTGGTGATGCGATCGCATACTGATGCCGATTAGAATACGGGTAATTAGCATCACACCCTACTCAGTATTTTCTCTCTCCAAATAAACCCGTAGCCTGAAAAAATGGCATTATGAATACTCTAGAAGAAATTCAGCAAATCGCGTCCCAAATTTCTCTGACCTTTGATAATCCTAAATCAGTGAAGCTTCAGGTCAAGCAGATTACATTAGCTCAAAAGCAACTTAGAGAGATCAAGAAAGAGCTAAATGCAATGATACGCCTGATTAACAAGCAAACATCCCAATCTGAAGCCGATATCATTTTCTCGGGTGGCTTAGATATTTTCGGCAAGCGGAAGTGGGCTGGAAGCGTTAGGGCAGCGACTCGACGCGCAATGGCACAAGAGAGGCAAACAGCACAGCAGCCTTATCGGGAACTGAAAGACGTAATTGATAATTTCATCTTGAAAGGCGATCGCCTAAAGCAAATGGCACAGGACTATCTCTTGTGCCATAAGCAGTCATCAATATAGCAGTTTTCAATCTAGTGAGGTACAGAGTTGCTAGATTTGGGGCATGGGGCATAGTAAATGCAATTAGGGTGTACCTCACCCCTCCCTTGAAACGCTATAGCTACGGCTGAAGCTTTTTGAGAGTATTTAGGATGTGCTGAGAAGATTTTACATCCCCTTGTTGAGAGAAAAGATTTGCAGCTTGCTGTAAATCTTCAAAGGCTCTTTGGTTATTTCCAAGGCGTTGGTAAGCAAACCCCCGACAGGTAAGTGCGATCGCAAAGCGCTGCGACAAAGTACACTCCCCATCCTTACTATTGTGCAAGACTTGGTTAAAATCTTCAATCGCTCCCTGGAAGTCTCCTTTCTTCAGCTTCTCCAACCCTCGTTGATGGTAATCCTCCACAGTTGTCTGAACCATAGGCACTTGTGTTGCCTGTAAGGATTGCTCCTCATTTAGGTAGTACACTGTAGCTCTGTATAAGTCCTCATACGCCCCTTCGTAGTCTCCTAAAGCCGAACGCGCCGTACTGCGTCGGTTATATGCCTCAGAGTTGTTGGGTTCGATACGTAGTATCTGAGTGTAAGCTTCGATCGCTTCTTGATAGTCTCCAGATTCGTATCGAAGATTACCCTCGACTAGCAAACCTTGAACGAGTTGCTGATGAGTATCTTTGATTGCTCCTGGCTTGGTGTTCAATGTATCAGCAACCTGTTGCAAATACACTCTCGCCGCTTGCGGATCGATCCGCATTGCTCGATCAAAATCCTCGATCGCTCCCCAATTATCCTCCAATTGCAGACGGCTATAACCCCGGTTGAGGTATGCTTTGACATGCTTTGGTTCATTCTCTAAGGCTTGAGCAAAATCTGCGATCGCTCCTTTATAATCTCCCAATGCCACTCGATTCAACCCTCGATTGTTGTAAGCATCAGCATTTCTGGGATTAATCCGCAGCACTTGATTGCAATCTTCAATTGCTTCCTGATGGTTCCCCTGATAGTAGTGGATGATACTCCGACAAACGTAAGCTTCGGTAAAATTAGGGTCAATTCGCAGAGCTTGCTGGAAGCTTTCCAGCGCACCAGGATAATTACCTCGATTCAATTTATCCAATCCCTGCTTTAAAAAGTTCTTAGCTTTCGTTTGAACCGTAGGCATTTGTGATGACTGCGAGAATTTGTGATCGACCAATTGACTGCGATCGCTGGTATTGAAACCTCTTTTGATTAGATTAGAAGAAGACCTTGACACGTTCCGATTTCCTGATTAAATAATGCTTTTGTTTGAGGGATTTTTATAGCTACTCACAGTACAGAAGTAGCTCCCTTTTTGCAGATACTTCAATGAGTAGATAGGTATAAATAATCATCCTGGGCTCCCACTCCTAGGACATTTATCTCAATGAACCGGGAATACGGTTTATCCCGTTTGATTACATCTACCTATTTACGTACTAGAGGCATTTACGTCCGTCCGGACTTTTTTGCAAATTTAGTTGGTGTACAGTGCATACCTTGCTAAACCACCGACAACTCGAAATTATTGCGTCATACAGATTTTGTGAATGCTTTTCAAAAATACTTTTCGTTATCTATTTCTGAAAAAAATATTTTTTTAGATACACATCTCTTGTAAACTTAGCTGTTTACAAGTTTCAGTAGAAATATCAAAACAGTGTAATCCTGTATACATCACAAAATCTATCTTTGGCTAGATGTCTTAAAGGGAATTCTTCTAAATCTGTTTTTACCCTTCCCAATTATATAGCTTAAAACTTACCGAAATTATTTCTTTAGATAGGTCATAAATATTTTCTTTTCCTTAATGATTGAACAGGAAAAATAATTTAGTTATTTAGGCTGCTCTACATCTGAAGGGAACATTCTTCACTGATACTGGCAACTGATATTCAGGGGCTTTTTTCCTGCAAATGTATTTTCTCCCATTATCTATAAAGTAACTCAATTAGGAGACAAGCGTAATGGGCGACAGCTTAAAAACTCTTTAGTGTTTAGTGTAAGCAATGGAGGAATAGGAACGTGAAACATCAACTAACTGCAATTACATTAACAGGAACGCTGCTCACCTCATTTGCTTTAGCTCCCCTCAGTGCAGTGATGGCAAAGCAAACTAACCAGCTTCCCACAACTATGATATTGGCAGCTAAACCTGATGGTGAGCTTCTCAAAAATATTCCCTTTTCCCAGACTGTGACCAATGCCACATATACCGCTGTAGAGGGAAGAATTACTATCACTGAGTTTACCTACCAAAATGGCAGACTATTGGCGAATGGTGTTATTGCAGGTACAGCAACACACTCCAATGGCAGTACTAGCGATTTCAACAAGACTTTTAGCGGCATTCCTGCAACATTAACCCGTAGTGGAAATAAGGCGGCCAATAAGGCTGTATGTGATATTCTCTTCCTCGACCTCGGTCCCATTTTCCTGGATGTCCTTGGCCTGACAGTCGATTTGTCACCGATTACACTGGACATTAACGCTGTCTCAGGCCCTGGAAACTTGCTAGGTAACTTGTTGTGTGCTCTAGTTGGCTTACTTGATGCTGGCGGACCGCTCTCCGGTATTCTTAGCCTAATCGACCAAATTAATAGCCTTCTCGGCTAGAAAATAGTGTTAAGTCCAGGATGAAAGAGTAGGAGCGTGCGACTAGCCGTTCCTACTGTCTGCCTACACTCTGAATAGTAAATATATTCCTCCGCATTTATATATTTTAAACGTTTGCTTCTTAACGTTCGTAATGACTGCGATTATAGTTTATTCGCTAATGTCTTCAAAGGATTGGGTTTAGGGTTTTTGGGAAGTTCGTGAGGAACGACGGTTAACGAAAGATTGGCTTTATCTTCATTCACCCAGCCGGAATAATACCTCACACTCGTAGATTTCTGAGAGAGGTTGAGTAAATCAAAGTCGCCCCGAATGGCATTCGAGTCACGCAAACCGTTCG
>JAIUYC010000457.1 GCA_020216575.1 Coleofasciculus sp. S288
GATCTCTCATCCAAGTTTGAGGGTTTAAAGCCGAGTCATCTGAAACCTCAACCACTTGTAATGATTCAATCTGATATCAAACTATCAGAGGTATCAAAGTTTGATGGTTCGGTTTCTTACCTGAACATCATGCTAATTACCGTACATTTAACCGAACTCTCTCCGCTGAGATGGAAGGTTCGGTGAGGTTTGTTGTTTGTTTGTTGAAACAGTGCTACTGAATCAGAATTACAGCTATTTTCCAACACCAGATAACTACTACTGTGACGCAGTATACTCTTGCTTTTATCAGGCGCGTACAATTGCATGAACGCGAGTGTTAAGGATAACATTAGCTGGTTGGGTGCGATCGCTCCGGGTGATACAAAAGTTCAAGCTTTAGTGGCATACACTGGCAAAGTGCCTCGTTGGCGCAGCCTTCTTAAAGGAGTAAGAGGAGTGAGTTTAAGCTAATTTATGTCGTTTAGGGTCTGATAGCGGTAGAAAATGTAGGCATCAAATAAGGCTCCTACAAAGCTACAGGCGAGTCCAATAATCGTGACTCCCTGCAAGGGGCTTCCGGTACCAAAGACCGCAAGAAAATTCAATAACTGTGCCGTACCCGTTTGACCGATAGCCTCCAAGCCAGGAACGAAGCCGATTATAGAAAGAGTCGCTAACAGTGCTATTACCACTACAATCGGGGCAACGAAGCTCAGAAGTGTTGTCAACACTAGAGAACGGAGGAAGTTGGGCAAGATGCTCATGACTCGAATTGTAAAAGCAGGTGAACTGAACACGGGTAGTGCTGACCTAAAACTTATCACCTTCTACAATAGGGGCGATCGCTGATTCTCACGAAAATTGTCAGAAATCTTAAATCTTCATTAAGGATCTTGTTAAAAGTCCGTGAATATTATTCACACAGCAATGGCAACCTCAGAAAGTTTTTGTACAAAGTTGCAATTATATATATTTTTTCCAAATTTCCCGGTCACTATTAAAAAAAATCTATATTTGGTATCCATGCATCAGTCCTACTCTATTGAGCGTATTGCTTTAATTCATCCAACGAAACGTACTCCACAGCAGATGCATGGGTAGCTGACAAAACTACGGGGGGAGCAACGCCAGCATCTAATGTATCTTTCCATCGTGAGGCACACAAACACCAGCGATCGCCAGGTTTCAGTCCAGTCCTAAGCATTTATACTAATTGATAATTGTACCGTTCAATCCTTCCCGCCTAAGCTCAGAATAAGTGTAAGCATCTGCTTGACAAAATCTTCATTCTTGTGATTTTGAGTTGCCTCTCACAATGACTTAGGATTGCTGTAGCATGATACGTTGCAAAAAGGTACTGTATGGAGTTCGAGGCAAGTATTTTTGGAGCAGGTCTAGGGCTAGGTCTTCTCCTAGCATTGTCTGTATGGCTGAATAGCCTATCGAAGCGAAAAGAAATTGCCGAATTGAAGAAACATCTTCATACTCAGATGAGCATCAACGCCAAGGGGTATGAAGAGCTGCAAAACGAAGTAGAAAAGCTGAAGAAGGAGAACGAAAATCTCCGAATCACTGTGGCAACCCTATCCAATAAGCCCGGTAAAGCTGAGTTAAAAACACTACACATTTGGGATAAGGCGATTAGAGTCCTGACTCTAAAATCACCAACATTTGCGCCTGCTTGGGAAATGGCGATCGCTGAGGCGAAGAAGGAAGTAGAAGACACTGACTCAGGAATGAAGGCGCTGGTTCGCAAAGTATTTCCACTTCTGCCTCAGGATTACAGTCGAAACAATCTCGATGAGTAATTCGTGACTTATGAACCTTCTAAGGATTCTCACCTTGAACCGGCTCTGTTTCAGACTTCTTGGGTAGAGCGGATTCCGGCGGTCGAGGTGGTGCTTCTATTTGTTGAATCGGCGGACTGCTTGGCTCTGCTCGTGGAGCTGTATCAGAGGAGGGTGGGGGTGTTTGGGGTTGTGGTGGTTGAGAGACCTCTGGCGAAGGTGCAGGTGAGGGGTTAGCTCCAGGAGAGGGTGAGTCACTCGATCGCGAACCTGTAGAAGGTGTCTCTGCCATATTCGGTGAGGGGAAAGCTGAAGTTGGTGAGGGGGAAGGCTCTACTGAGGGAGTCGATCGCCGGCGGGAAGAGCGACGGCTCGGTGCTTGAGGCGGTGGCGTTGCAGGTTTACTCTCCTCTACAGATTCAGTACGCTCCTGGGAAGCAGGGGCATCTTCTTCAGTATCAATCCCTTCTTCACTATCCAGGCTGGGCTGGAGGGTAGGGGATATTGAGGGTACAGCAGCAGGGGGGGCTGAGGGTTGCTTCGAGCGGCTCCAAATCGTTGCTAAGGCAACCAAACTAGCAACCACTACCGCTACCGCGATTAAAATACCTCGGATTCCCAACCCCTTCACCGTGGAAATAACGCCAGCAAGAGGCGAATCTTTCTGAGTTTGAACCTGAGGCGGTTGCTGAACGTGAGGCAAGTTTTGAGGAATGATGGGAATTGTTACTCCCGTCTGGGTCGGGGGCGAGCCTGTTGCGTTACCATTGGCTTGCTCCAACTCCGAGTAAGGTAGCAACGATAGCCACTCATCCACACTCACAGGTCGGTAACGAGCCTCTACTGCCATCCCTCGCATAATCGCTTGGTTAATTGCTGGACTCAATTCAGGGCGCAGGTCACGGGGGGGGGACATCGGTTGGCGATCGCGAATGACCGATGGTGTCGGCACTTGTGCAGTTAACAAAGCATAAAGGGTTGCCGCCAAACTGTAAACATCCGAGGCTGGAGTGCGCTTTTCCTTCGGTAAATACTGTTCCAACGGAGCATAGCCCTCAGAAACCATATTGGTGTGGGTTTGAGTGATATCCGCTGAGAACTCCCGTGCGATTCCAAAGTCAATCAACACGACTTGTTGAGTGCTTTGACGCAGGATGATGTTTGCCGGTTTGACATCCCGATGCAGCAAGCCCTTATGATGAACAACTTTTAAAGCTTCTCCAATCTGGCGGATGTAATTAATTGCAGTTGCTTCACTTAAGGGGTTCCCTGGAAATATAACGGTTTGCAGCGTCGGACCAGGAACATAGTCCATGACCATGTAGGCATGTCCAGCTTCCACAAAGAAGTCACTAACTCGGACAATATTGGGATGGATGCACAACGCCAGCCGCCGTGCTTCATCCTGGAACTGACGCTGGAACTTAGGAAAGTCTGGATGGAGGTGCAGGGACTCGTTGAGGGTTTTAATCACTACTGGCTGACCGAGGTAGTGATGGATCGCTTTAAACGTCACGCCAAAGCCACCTCGCCCCAGTTCTTGCTCTATAGTATATTTGCCACCCTGTAAGGTTTTACCGACTAACGAGTTCATACACAAACGTAGTTTTTCGTGTTTGGTGGGTAGTTCTTGAAGAGACTTTAGCACCTAACCTATCGACGTAGCACTCGTACCAAAGTTGCGAGTTAACCTTAGTGAATCGATACAAATGCCTTGCCCCCATCCTAAGCCCTCACTCTAGCTTAGATTTACGAGTATGTAAGACGGATTAAACGAACTCGTTTGATGGACTTAACTGGATAGGTGTGAATATCCCACTTGCCTAATAACTTAAGCTCACCAATACCTTTTAATATGTCTAAACTACAGTTTTTGAAGGCCAGGGCAAACGCATCTTGTCAATAAGGAGGGGTTTTAGCAAAATAATTCGGCTTTATTGTTCCTTCTGGGGAATAGAAATTCCACATATAGAGCTTTTGGCTCCAAGAATGGACTATATATGGAAAATTAGAAATTAGATGCGCTTGCCATGCTTATCCCCTTGGGGGTGGGGCTGTTGACTCGTTACCTTCGACCCATGTTGATGCAAAGGGTGTCGTTAATGAATCATCAAAACCTTTGTCTTGTGTGGCATGGGTGTTGGGTAAGTCAAGACTCCCTGCCTGCCTCAGCTCAAAAGCTGCCTTCAGCAGTGCTTCAGCCGCCTTGCGATCGCCTTGTCGGTGAGATTGTTCAGCCAGTGCGAAGAGAATTTCACACGGACGGATGCCTTTGGCGTCTAGGGTAGCGATCGCACTCATTACTGCGTGTCTTACCTGCTGTTTAGACATTTCTGTCGTTCCCCAACCAGCTATACCCTGCGTCCTGCCACCGTTGTAGATGTCCCTGTCATTAGTCATACCGTGACCCTGCTGTCAGTATTTTGTGTCACTATTTTGAGGTTTAGTTGTGAGAAGGAAGTGATAGAAATCACGCGATCGCTTCCCTTTTATCACTCGCTAGAGGGATTCCCCACAAATAAACCCAACCGGATGAGGTTGGTAAATCGTCTCCCCATTGCTTTGAATTTCAATGGTTTCGATGATTTTTAGCCGCTTGGCAATCAGGTGCAAATCAGTACCGAACTGCCGCAATAAAGCCGAAGCATCGTTGGAGGTAGGACAATCAACAATCAGATTTCCCTTCACCAGCTTAACTCTGGAAAATCTGACGATCCGCCGATAGCCGCGCCTGCCGTCGCCTAAAAGCCTAATTTTAATTCGATTCATGAATGCTCGTCCTCTTTGCCCTTCACCTTCCACAAACCACCTAAACCCCCCTTCTGCCCTCCCTCTTGAGATACAAAGAAGACGTCTTGCCATCTATAGCAGTCGCCAAGACGACTCTTGACTCTCGCCAAATACTGAAACCTTGACCCGTCAATATGCATCCATAAGAGCCCTCTGCCTTTTGCTATAAACAAGGACACGAGGATGCGGAAAATTGCTGAACAGAATCTCCGTAGCCATTCAGTTTGAAACCTACATCACAAAATCGCGCCGGAGGCAGGATTAAAATAAACTTTACTAAACTGGGGGAAATCTACCGATTTTTTAAGCTAGATAGCAT
>JAIUYC010000458.1 GCA_020216575.1 Coleofasciculus sp. S288
ACTTCTGTCGTTCAAAATGGTGCTCCTCCAAAACCCGACGCTGTTCAAACGCCTCCGCCAAAAACTAACACAACCTCTGCGGTTAGTAACGTTAAGCCTCCTGGCATCAACCAACCAAAACCAACAGCAAAAAGCACGTACACCATTGCTTGCATTGATGATAGCCCAACGGTTTTAAATGCTATTAATTCCTTCTTGGATGACAAGAGCTTTTCCGTTGTAATGATTAATGACCCGGTGAGAGCGTTAATGCAAGTTGTCCGGATTAAGCCTGACCTGATTTTGCTGGATGTTGAGATGCCAAACTTAGATGGCTATGAATTATGTTCGCTGTTGCGAAAGCATCCGCTTTTCAAAACTACCCCTATCATTATGGTGACCGGACATACAGGGTTTCTCGACCGCGCTAAGGCAAAATTGGTCAAGTCATCGGGCTATTTGACAAAGCCGTTTAACCAATCCGAGTTACTCAAAATGGTGTTTAAACACTTATCATAATTCCGACTGTTCCGGAGCATTTATTCTTAATTTATGTTAATTAATCGTGAGGCGACTGACGCATGAGTACAACGTTAATGGGCACAATTTTGATTGTAGAAGATACCCTATCTGAGCTGGAACTCATGAGCCATTATCTGAGAGAGAGTGGCTATAACGTTATTAATGCTATTGGAGCCAAAGAAGCTCTCAATAAAGTCAGCGAGCAAAAGCCGGATGTAATCATAACAGATGTAGTGATGCCAGGAATGAGCGGGTTTGAGTTATGTCGTCGCATCAAAACTGACCCCAATACAGAAAAGATACCCATTGTTATTTGTTCTTCTAAAGACCAAGAAATCGACCGCCTCTGGGGTATGAAACAAGGTGCTGATGCTTACATCACCAAACCCTTTACTCGCGAACAAATTCTCCGGGCGATTAAATCCGTCGCTGTTTGAATCAATGAATACTTCTGCACTGGTTCGACTCCCTTCTCAACCCCAGAGTAAAAAAAATCTGGGGGATACTTATCTTAAGTTTCAGCTAGGTCAACAAACCCCTGCGGTTTTATCCATGCGTCAAGCACAGGAGGTTGTTGTCTTGCCTCATGGGCGTCTGACCCCAATGCCGAATATGCCCGCCCATGTCATGGGATTAATGAATCGGCGATCGCGAGTGCTGTGGGTTGTAGATTTAGCGAGGATGCTGAGCTTACCCTTCCCCGAAACCAACGTTCAGCATTATGACGTTGTTATTATCCGCTCGGAGTCGGCTTCTGTAGGAGTCATTGTCCAAGCGGTTGAAGGTGTAGTGCGCCTAGCCCCTTCCGATATTCAACCCCCAATCGGACAAGTATCCGCCGGCTTGGTGCCCTATTTACGTGGGTGTGTTTTGTCGAAAGAAGAAATTTTATTAGTGCTCGATGCAGAGGCGATTACGCGATCGCCCCTCTTACACAACGCTTAAGTTCAAAAACTGAAAAACAACATTTCTATTTGCCAATTTATTAATCGCTTTCCGGTGCTTGTTTCATGGTTAAACAATTCGATACAACCAGCAATGGTGATAACCAAATTCCTGATCGCATCAACTCCAATGGTGCGAATCCTCATCGAGTAGGCCGCACGACAGACCCGTATTCAATGCTGGATGTAGCAACAAATCCACCCAATCCTACTCCGTTAGCTTATGTACCGGCTCAAACTCCCGGCAGTTATCAAAAAGGGTCTTGGTGGGGGCGGATGAGCCTCAAAACCAAAGCAACGGCCTTAGCGATTGTGATAGGAGTCCTACCGGTGGTGGGGATGGGGGTCACCAACCTGGTTGTCACCCAGCAAGCACTGCGCCAAGAAAAAATTCAGAACCAGCAAGCCAAAGCTCTCGAACAAGCACTCATTCTGAAACTGCTTCTAGGAATTGGTGCAACCACCGCCCTTTCCGGTGTTCTAGCCACCATCCTCGCCAAACGAGCCATCGAGCCGATTCTTGCTGCCACCAATGCTGTCAAGAAACTGGGACAAGGGGAACTTTCGACCCGTCTGATGGTGGAAGGCTCTGACGAACTCGCCGTCTTAGGGTCTAACATCAACGTCATGGCAGACCAAGTTCAGACTCTCCTAGAAGACCAAAAAGCCGCACTCGAACGATTACAATTATTTGCTGACGTTGCTGCCTACTCCGCCCGTGAAGAAGACCGAGCCTATGCCTTTGACCTGGTGGTTCAAGCTGCCAAGAAAAAGCTTAACGCGGATCGGGTCGTCGTTTATGGCTTTGAACCGGACTTTAGCGGTAGTATCGTTGCCGAAGCCGTCGATCCGGGTTGGCCTCGCGCCTTAGCTGACCGAATCACTGACCCTTGTATTCCCGGAAAACTTCTGGAAGAGTATAGAAAAGGGCGGATTGTTCCCACCAGTGATGTCCATGCTACCAATTATTCCCCGGCGCACATGCAATTACTCGACCGCCTGCATGTCAAAGCCAACTTAGTTGTACCAATTGTCGGGGGCGACCACCTTGTTGGACTCCTGGTTGCCCATCAGTGCTCTGGGACACGGGTGTGGCAGCAGCATGAAATTAATTTCCTCAAGCAGTTAGCCACTCAAGTGGGACTGTCCTTAGCTGGTGTGAGTCTTGCTGCCCAAAAAGAAGCTGAAGCCGACCGTGCTGGACAACTGATTGAAATTACCTCTCGTATCCGGGAATCCCTCAAAGTCGAAGATATCTACAATACCGCACTAACAGGTGTCCGAGAAACCCTGAAAACCGACCGTGCGGTGGTTTATCTGTTTGACGAAACCTGGCAAGGAACCATTGTCGCAGAATCCGTGGGTCGCGGATGGCCTAAAGCGCTAGGGGCGAATATTGCTGACCCTTGTTTTGCTGAACAATATGTTGAGAAGTACAAGCGCGGTCGGGTTAAGGCGGTTGAGAATATTTACGACGCGAATTTGACCAAGTGTTACCTAGGCCAACTCGAACCCTTCAAAGTTAAGGCCAATTTGGTAGCTCCCATCTTAGCCGATGGTAAGTTACTGGGGTTATTAGTTACCCATCAATGTTCCAGTACACGGCCTTGGCAGGAGTCAGAAATCACCTTCTTCAAGCAGGTCGCGATTCAAGTAGGCTTTGCCCTCGACCAAGCCGCCTTGCTAGAACAGCGAGAACAAGCCCGCATTGCTGCTGAACGAGTGTCCCAAGAGCAACGTCTCCAAAAAGAAGCCCTCCAACTTCAGCTTCTGGAACTGCTTAGCGATGTGGAAGGTGCGGCACGAGGCGACCTGACGGTACGTGCGGATGTAACGGCGGGTGAAATTGGCACGGTGGCGGACTTCTTTAATTCAGTTATTGAAAGCCTGCGCTTAATTGTGACCCAGGTGAAACAAGCCGCGACTCAGGTGAATGCCTCCCTCGGCGAAAACGAACAGGCCATTAGTCAACTGTCTCTGGAAGCGCTCAAACAGGCAGAAGAGACAACCCGCACGTTGGACTCGGTGGAGAAAATGACTCGTTCGATTCAAGAAGTAGCGGAGAATGCCCGTCAAGCAGCAGAAGTGGCACGTACCGCGTCGAGTACTGCGGAAGTAGGCGGGATGGCGATCGACCGCTCGGTGCAAAATATCCTTAATCTGCGTGAAACAGTAGCAGAGACAGCTAAAAAAGTCAAGCGTCTTGGTGAATCGTCTCAACAGATTTCCAAGGTGGTTTCCTTGATTAACCAAATCGCCCTGCAAACGAACTTGTTAGCAATCAACGCCGGGATTGAGGCAGCGCGAGCGGGTGAAGAAGGTCAGGGGTTTGCTGTAGTCGCGGAAGAAGTCGGGGAACTGGCGGCTCGCTCTGCGGCGGCGACGCGAGAAATTGAGCAAATTGTGGAAAACATCCAAAAAGAAACGGCGGAAGTGGTCGAGGCGATGGAACTGGGTACGACTCAGGTGGTGGAAGGTACCCATCTGGTCGAGGATGCCAAGCACAGCTTGAATAAGATCTTGGATGTGTCTCGCCAGATTGATGCGTTGGTACAATCGATTTCGAGTGCAACCGTGTCTCAGGCAGAGACCTCTCAAGCCGTTACCGAGTTGATGAAGGAGATTGCTCTTGTCTCGGAACGCACGTCTGATTCCACACGAAAAGTTTCCGGCTCTCTTAAAGATACAGTCGAGATGGCTCAAGAATTGCAGGCATCTGTGGGTACGTTCAAAGTTGGGGATTAATCATTCGTCATTGGTAATAGGTAATAGGTAATGGGTAATGGGTAAAAGTCACGCATTCACACATTCAAATATTAATGACCAACTACCAACTACCAATTACCAACTACCAATTACCAACTACCAATTATCGATTACCCATTACCGACTACCAATTACCTCTTCACCAATCACATGAATCTGCCATGTCACAAGACAAGGAACGTGAAATTCAGCTCCAGTTCCTCGAAGAAGCTATTGAGTACCTAGATACAATTGAATCAGTACTCCTGGGCTTAGCCGGTAGCCACATAGATGGTCAACAAATGGATGCTGTCTTGCGAGCGGCTCATTCGGTCAAGGGCGGTGCCGGGATGATGGGGTTTCAGACATTGAGTCAGTTGGCTCACCGTCTGGAAGATTCTTTCAAGGTCATGAAAGCTCAGAGAAACTCCCTCGAGATCGATGGGTCGCTCGAAAGCTTGCTTCTCGGAGGCGTAGACCGCCTGCGCCAGGTGCTTACCTTAAACCGCCAAGGGACTGATGTTGATGCACAGTGGCTGGCAACCGTTGGCAACCCGGTGTTTGAACAACTACACGAGCGCCTCGGTGACCCTGTCGCGGACGACGCGGCTACCATGCTGGGAGCAGAAGACGGGACTAATGTGGCAGCGCTGCTGTTTGAAACGGAAGTGGCGGGG
>JAIUYC010000459.1 GCA_020216575.1 Coleofasciculus sp. S288
TGCTCCAGCTTTAACGGAGGGACAAACACCGTGCAGCAAATTTCATGGCTCATTGTGTCGCAGCTTGGACAGGTTAGGAGGTAAAGTCGCTTTATCTAATAGTGGCTTTAGCCCTTCCGCAACGCGATTTGCCAAAATCTGGTGTCCTGCCTGATTGGGATGAATTTCATCGTACAGATAACGGGGGTCATTCAAGCCTTCTAAAACTCCAGGAATGAGATATGCTTGGGTATCATTGCGTAAGTCCTGACTTAAACGGAAGTTTCCTTAAAAATGTACTATTTCAGCCTCAATTCCTTGCCAAGTAAGGTTTATAGCTGTTGTTTCTTCAAAATCTGTAGCCATGTAAGGCGACGAGAAAATGGCAAAAAGTCTCTCTGGGTAAGCGTTCCGTAATTTTGCTCTGGGGGAACTTCCGTTTGAATGGTAACTTTATTTCCGCCGTGATGTACTAGTCAAGGCTCAAACCCGTTTCTTTTCTTTTTCTATGCCCCATGCCCTATCCCTTATTCCCTTCGAGCGGGAAGGGGTTCAGGTCGCACGGTTAACTCCACTGTCTGTCCACCTCGTTGCACTTGCATGGGCAACTGACTACCTACTCCGCTTTCTTCCACTAACTGCTGAACTTCTTCAGCCTTAGTAACTGGCTGATTGTTGACAGATTGGATGACATCTCCCGCTCTTAATCCTGCTTGATCAGCTGGAGAACCCTTCGCAATACCAATGATAAGAACACCTCGCTCTGCTTCAATGCGGATGTTGCGATTGGGATTATTCTTCAGTTTTTCCTTAACTTCAGCAGTTAGGGGTACCATCTGAATACCAATAAATGGATGCTCAACTTTTCCTTTGGTAATAAGTTGTTGGGCAATCCGTTGAGCGGCGTCAATAGGAATCGCAAAACCCAGTCCTTGAGCACCTCGAATGATAGCAGTATTGACGCCAATCACTTGACCGCGAGCATTCAAAAGAGGACCTCCGGAGTTACCGGGATTAATCGCGGCATCCGTTTGAATGAAGCCAATGCGTTTATCAGAAACACCGATGTCGGTAGCGGAACGACCGATGCCACTGACAACACCTACCGTTACAGTTTCTTGCAACCCCAAGGGATTGCCAATTGCGATCGCCCATTGCCCTGGCTGTACTTGCTCGGAATTTGCCATCTCAACCGTTGGCAAGTTATTCGCTGGAATCTGAACGACTGCAATATCAGTGACAGGGTCTTCTCCCAAAACCTTACCCTCAAAACTGCGACCATCGGAAAAGGCTACCGTTACTATATCTGCTTTGTTGACAACGTGAGCATTTGTCAAAATCAGACCGTTAGAGTTGATGACAAAGCCAGAACCAATCCCTCGCACTGTTCGCTCTTGAGGTTCTCTCGGTATCCCATCCCCAAAGAAACGCCGAAAGAAGGGGTCATTAAATGCATCGGGAACCCTGTTTTGCACGACTTGGGATGTAGTAATCCGGACGACTGTTGGCTCTACCTTCTCAACAACTTCCACCACGAAATTTCTGTCAACGTCCGTTGGCACGAGAGGGCGCTCATTTCCATCTCTTGGATTCTCAAGGGTTTGAGGCGTAGTGTCTTGACCAGGAAGCAAAGTATTAGACGAGCGAGAACAACTGCCCAACAACGCTACCCCAATTCCAATCAGCGGTAGCAACAAGCGAACCGCTCGTTTTTGCCAAAAGAACTGACTTACGGTGTTGGTGTTGCCTGATAAGGTCGCGATCGGAGCTTTGCTAGATTTGTGTGACAATTTATCCTGTCTCCAGTCAAAGCGATTTGAGTCTTTACTATAAGATGTACTTCTCATACAGCGTTCGTCCTCCTGAGATGGGAATCGGCAGGCTCACTCTCGTACACGGATTTCAGAATTAACCCTTCTTGCACCGATTGTCCTCTATCTTGGGAGTTGTCTGATGTGCATCTAGCCGTTTGTGTATCAGAACCCTATTGATTTCGGGTTATTTACCCCTTCAACCATTCTCTCTGCTTCCCTGAATTTTAGAGTGGGGGTAAGATGCAAGCTTAATAAAAAAATAATAGAGCGTGACTGTTATTCCACCTTTTCTTTTTTACTTGCTGAGTACCGAAGCTGCAAGCTTTAGCAACACAGTGAAGTAATAGTGGAAACAGACACGCTAAGTTTATTAATTAAAATCAAGGAACTTTAATCGAGATAACCCATCAGGTCTTCATCCCGATCCATATTGTTTGCCGCGATGGGTCGGCTTCCCATAATCATTTGTGTCACAGAAGCCTTAATAATACTTGAGGCAATTGGACGGTTGCCAGATACAGCGATTGTATCCCAAACCTGGATGTTGCTAGCAGCGATCGGACGCTCTCCCATGGCAGCAATCGTCCCGACAATCTGAATATCGCTGGTGTTAACTGGACGCTTTCCAGGGAGGTAGACTGCCTCACTAATCTTAAGATTGCTTGAGGCAATGGGGCGGTTGCCAGGGAGAGGAGGCAGAGAAGCCTCAACTGTTTCCTGGTTAAAAGTCTCTAATTTGAGTTGGGGCATAGCGATGACTTGCGCTCCTTTATCTGTAGTTTGGTTTGATTCTTCGTGCGTTTTAGCACCGTTTACCGTTACAGTGTTTTCCACATTCACCTCCTGAGTCTTTTTGCTCCTGCGGCTACTTGTGCTGCTAGTCGCCTTCACTTTGGCAGCAGTGCTATTGCCCATAATCCAACACCGTTAATTTTCTAAGTGAGTTTGTCCCGGAGTAGGAAAACCGCAAGCTCTTGGCTTTTAAGTATTCCTACTCTTTTTTAGGAATATTATAAACGGATAACTATCTTAAGTAAGAAGTATAAAACTACATTAATGTGTAAAGCTTTGCGAAGATAGAGTTTGCTCTACTATCACTATCGATAAAATGACTACGCTGAAAGCGATGGGTGTAGGTAGACTCGGTGGACTCTGTGATGCGATCGCAAAAGGTAGTTGAGAGCGATCGCTGTTAAGGGGATCAGGTGATACGTGAGGTTATCCCTCTATCATCGAAATGATGAGAGTCAAAACGATGAATGAGCAATTACCAGAAATCCTCGCTGAACTGCGACGCTATCTTGAAGCAGTGTATAGAGCTCGCCTTATCCAACTCATCCTCTACGGTTCTCAAGCCAGAGGCGAGGCTCAGCCCGATTCAGATATTGATGTGTTGGTTGTACTCCAGGAACCCGTCGATTTTGTTGCTGAAGTTGAGCGCACCAGTCACTTTGTCACGGCTCTGTGCTTAAAGCATAATGTCCTCATTTCCTGCGCCTTTGTTAGCAGAGAACGATTCCAGCAAGAAAATGGTGGGTTTTTCCGCAATGTTCGTCGGGAAGGCATTGCTGTATGACACCTGAACAACAAGCCTTACTTGAGAAAGCTACTAGAAGTTTACAAGCAGCCAAAGTTCTCAATCAACAAAATTTGCCGGAATTTGCTGCTTCTCGTGCCTACTACACGATGTTCTATATTGCATCAGCCTTTCTCGAAGGTGAAGGATTGGCTTTCTCCCGCCATTCAGCGGTAATTTCAGCATTTGGTCGGGAGTTTGCAAACACAGGGCGTGTTCATGTCGAGTTTCACCGCTACCTGATTGCTGCTGAACAGATTCGCCGCCAAGCTGATTACAATATAGCTCCTGAACTCACCCAAGCACAGGCAGCAGAACAAATCCTCCGTGCACAACAGTTTCTAGAATTAGCAGAACAATTGCTCAGCTCCCCTCCACCTCCCTGACTTAGAGCATTACATAGCCTACCTGTACTCAGGAGCTAAAGCACACCGAACTCGTTCAGGTTGCCTAGCATAGTAGATAGTGGCAGCTCTTCATCTTCACTCCTATGTCGCAATTTCATCTGCAAGCCCCTTTTCAACCGACTGGCGACCAGCCCCAAGCGATCGCGCAACTTGTTGATAACATCCAAGCAGGTCATCGCTTGCAAACCTTGCTAGGCGCTACGGGAACCGGCAAAACTTATACTGTAGCGAGTGCGATCGAGAAAGTGGGTAAGCCAGCACTGATTCTCGCTCACAACAAAACCTTGGCTGCTCAGTTATGTAATGAGATTCGGGAGTTCTTCCCCAATAACGCAGTCGAGTACTTCATTTCCTACTACGACTACTACCAGCCCGAAGCTTATATTCCCGTTACCGACACTTATATCGAGAAGAGTGCGGCAATTAATGATGAGATTGATATGCTCAGGCACTCGGCAACGCGATCGCTGTTTGAGCGCCGTGATGTCATCGTAGTAGCGTCGATTAGCTGCATCTATGGCTTAGGCATTCCCTCAGAATACCTGAAAGCCGCGATTCCCTTACGAGTCGGGAAGGAAGTTGACCAACGCCAACTGTTGCGGGATTTAGCATCGGTGCAGTATTCGCGCAATGACTTAGATATGGGGCGGGGACGGTTCCGAGTTAAGGGTGATGTGCTTGAAATTGGTCCGGCTTACGAAGACCGAATTATTCGTGTAGAATTCTTTGGCGATGAAATTGACGCGATTCGCTACATTGACCCCGTTACGGGCGAGATTATCCAAAGCTTGGACGCCTTGAATGTTTATCCAGCGCGTCACTTCGTCACACCGGATGACCACTTGGAAGCCGCTTGCGAGGCAATTGAGGAGGAACTGCGGGAGCGGTTGGTACAACTGGAGGAAGCAGGGAAGTTACTGGAAGCGCAGCGGTTGGAACAGCGCACCCGCTATGATTTGGAATTGTTGCGGGAAGTCGGTTACTGCAACGGGGTGGAAAACTATTCCCGTCACTTGGCTGGGCGTCGTGCTGGAGAACCGCCGGAGTGTTTGATTGATTACTTTCCCAAAGATTGGCTGTTG
>JAIUYC010000460.1 GCA_020216575.1 Coleofasciculus sp. S288
CCTCTGGAGGACTTCCCCATCCTCACTCACAACCTCCATGCCGGAGAGTACTGCCACAGGTTTCGGAAGTGTCGTGCTAGCAAGCGCGTCAAGGGACACTGTAGCCATGTGGGGCAACAACTGATCATCATCATCAAGGTAGGCAAGCCATCGCCCCTGTGCAGCCCTGGCACCCACGTTGCGAACTACTGCGATACCACCGTTAACTGGTAGCCGAATTATCCTGAGCTTTGGATGTTCGTTTAGGTTTACTGGTTCCGCCGAGGCGTCATCAATGACAATGACTTCCAAATCGTCCATCGTTTGTTCCAAGGCACTTTGGACGGCGCGACGGAGTAAGTGCGGTCGATTGTGGGTTGGAATAATGATGCTCAGTAGAGGAGTACTCATTTTCGAGGTTCTCGTTAATTAGATTGAGCGATCGCCGAGAAGGAAACGATAATGGAAAAGTGAGGAAAAAGACTTATCTAGGAATAACTTTCCAGGTTCGGGGTTGATAAAATAAACAGCGGCTTACATTCTTGCTCGCTTTCACTGTAAACCTGAAAGATTCAACAATATCAAAGGAACGTACACCACTTCTGACGTAAACCTTAGCGCTATAGGTTGCTGGAACTAAGCCACAGTAGGGTATGTGCATCTGGATTTCAACCTTTCCTGGAGCTATTTTGAGTAATTCATTATCGCTGGCAGATGTCAAATACAAGGTCAGGTCATTTTCTCCTGACAACGAATTAATTAAAATCCCTAAATTGGCATCATCAATGGTTTGATAAGCGTTGCACTCGACACAGAAATAAGCCGGTTCTCCACAAAGAGGAGTTTCAAGGATATTTCCTTGCTCATCTTTAAAACAGAGAGAAACAATATCTAACCCCATACTTTCGCTCTTGGGTTTTTCCGGTAGGTGCATCACTCCTACTGCCTTTTCTGTTCCACTCAAGCCGAGGTCTTCTTCATACTTCCGAATGACTGATTCGGTTTCCCCCGCTGCAATTAACTTCCCTTTTGAAAGATAAATTGAGGTATTGCAGACGTTTAATACACTATGGGAGTTATGAGAAACCAATATAAATGCTGTGCCATTTTCCCGAAGTTTTGCCAGACGATTGTGGCACTTCATCTTAAACTTTATATCGCCGACTGACAGCACTTCGTCAACAAGCAAAATCTCGGGTTCTATGTGAACGGCACAAGCAAATCCCAGTCGTGCTGCCATCCCCGAACTATAGGTTTGCACGGGGGCATCAATGGCATCCCAGATTTCTGCAAAATCAACTACATCCTGAAATCGTTCCTCAATTTTTTGAGTCGGCAACCCCAAAATTGACATATTCGCGTAGATGTTTTCTCGTCCCGTTAGGATTGGATTAAATCCTGCTCCCAATGCAATTAACGGAGCTATTCGACCCCTAATTTTCACTGAGCCAGTATCCGGCTTAATTAAACCGCTAATAATCCGCAGTAGCGTGCTTTTCCCAGCACCATTTGACCCAACTAAGCCGAGCGCCTCGCCCCGTCGTAGTTGGAAACTCACATCTTTAAGCGCCCAAAATTCTTTTGGTCGTAGCGTCTCACTCTTACGACGTCCACCTACGAGTTCTGTCGCAATATCCCCCACACCGTAGAATAGGGAACGCTTCAAATCTCTACAAAACTTCTTTGAAACATTATCAACTGAGATAACCACTTCACTATCGTTCGGTTGAACGACATACTCTCTTTCTTTCATCTCACTAATAATCATGAACTTACCCTCTCAATCACGAAAGGCATAGCGAGACGAAATGAAATCCATGTGAACAGTAAGCCAACGAAGGTAATGATACTGACTACCCAAAATCCAAATGCTTCTGATAGCACTCCTGTTGTGGCTAATTCTCGCGTTGTAACCAGTAGGGGTGTAACGGGATTTAGGTTCACCAGACGCCCAAACGTTCCTTCGGTTGGAACTGGATAAATGACTGGTGTTAGAAATAGCCAAAATCCTGTAATCATCGTTAGCCCCTTAGAGACATCCTGATACAAAACCCCTAAGGGAGCTAATAAAATGCCGATAAATGTTCCCAGCATAATCAAATGAATCAACGCTACCGGCGCTAAAATGACTGTCCAACTCACCGGAACCCGAAACCAGAGAAACAGCGCCACAATGAGAATCAGCTTGATGGCAAAGTTGAAAAATACCTCACCCAACTTTGCTAAGATAATTGCTTCTCGTGGAAAATTAACTCTGGCTAGCATGGGCTTCGCTACTGTCACCGCTTGCACGGGACCATTCAGCGCTTCAACAAAGGTCTGCCACAGTGATGTGCTAAACATGACATAAGCCGGATAAGGGATATCCGTTTTGCCAACATTAATAACGTTTGCCTCACCTGCCAGCGTCAGTCCTGTTGCCATGAGAATCGGCGGTAAAAAAGCCCAAGCGATGCCTAGAATAGACTGGCGATACTGAGCGCTGATATCGCGTACCATCAGCCGCCAAGCGAGCTCGCGAGACGCGAGCAAGTCTCGCCACATCTGTTTTAACAGTTGAATCGGATGCCTTAGCGTACTTTCAGGCGTAAAAACCACCTCCGGTGGCATAGCTTCAGACCCTCATCTTGGTTTAACGATTTTCTGTGTTGAAAATTAGGAGTCAGGAGTCAGGAGTCAGGAGTCAGGAGTTAGGGGGGAGTAATTTTCATCGTTTTAGTGGGGGTCTGTTTTGAAAATAGGGAGTGTGAAACGCGAAAGGTGCGTCGCCCGTACAGGTGTAGGCTGATATTAGCTCTGGGATGATGCGATCGCTCCAGAGTTGTACCCTTGTGTTGGAGTCTGAACTGACATGCCCTGAGACTGTCTCTGAGCGTAACGGGTGGTGAGATAATGATTCAGCCGCCTGTCGATGCCATTCAAAATTCGTTCCAAGAGCGGGTTATTGCTCCCAAAGCTTAGGAAGCGAACAATGGGTTGGATAATGGTATTTCTTCGCCTCCATCCCAATCCTCTGTACTTCGTTTTGAAGTATCCATCCTCCGCTAAATCCCACTTTTCTTGCAAGCGCTTTAAGCTCATTAATGTCCAGGCATCGCTCCAACGCAGCATATAGTAAGGTAGGTCACTCCACTCTAGTGGTGGTCCTGGAACGTATGTCACGATACACTCAGGCTCAAAGTAAACAGTGCCTCCAGCTTGAATGACACTCATGCAGAAATCCAGGTGTTCTTTGGTGTTGGGAATTCCCTCATCAAGCAGACCAATTCGCTCGAATATTTCGGTGCGAACCAGTACGCAGTGAAATTCTGCTAGCTCGGTTTGGGTCCGTTGGAGTTGTTTGCGCACGTCCGCTACTCGTTGACCTTGCTTGTACATTTTCTCCCGCAGACGCCGCCTGCCTTTGGCATCAACCACAACGTGGGACTCTCCTCCGGCAAAGTGGACAATTTCGTGTACCGGTGCGTCTTGGCACATCAAAGGTCCAACTACAGTGGCTTCCGTTTCTTCCGCACACTGTACTAAGGCGTTTAGCCAACCCGGAGAGACTATGACATCGTTGTCGATAAAGACGACATACTTGGTTTTAACGTGAGCCAGACCTAAGTTTCTGGCGTGGTTGGGGGAGAGGTAGTAATCTGTGCGAACTAGCTGAAATCCTCTCGCCTGCGCTTGCTCGTCCAGATAACGCCGAACTTTAGCAGGTGAGTTGCCGTCTACGTAAACTAATTTGAAGGGCATCTGTGTATACTCATAGATGCTCTCTAGTGATTCGCGGGTGTAGCTGAAACGCTCGCGGGGTGAGACAACAATTGTGACTTGTGGGTCTATCATTGGCGATCGCTCCCTGTTGAAATTTCCTCGTAGTGCTGCACAAAACTGATACACGCCTTCAGGTGTGTATCATCAACATTGCGGACTGTTCTGGCAGCGGGTGCTGAATGTCCTTTGAATTTAGGAGTTGTTGATAGATTTCAACTAACTCATCGTTAAGTTTGTTAATGTCATAATGCTCCTCTACATGCGCACGACCAGCTCGTCCCATACCGAGCCAAACGTCTGGATGCTCCACGAGATAGGCTAACTTTTCGGCTATCGCATCGGCATCACGTTCGGGAACCAAGAAACCGGAAATCCCCTCTTCAACCAATTCAGGAATGCCGCCGTGCCGAGTGGCAATCACGGGCAATCCCATTGCCATTGCTTCTTTTAATGTGTTAACTGGGGCATCTTGATTGCCGTCGGCAGCCGTTACGCTGGGAGCTATAAAAATATGCGATTGGTTGAGAATTTCAATGACTTCTTGTTGGTGTTTCCAGCCAAGCAGCTTCACTTGCTCACCAACCCCTAACTCTTGAATCAGTTGCTCGAAGTATTCTCTCAAGCAGCCGTCGCCAATGATGTTGTACTCAATGTTCGGATGGTCTTTGGCTAGCTTGGCAACGGCACGAATGCCATACTCTATTCCTTTTTTCTCAATCAGGCGACCTGTCGTTGTCACCCTCACTCGACTATCCGGGTGAGGGTAACGGGGAGTAAAAACAAATCGACTGCAATCGATTCCCGAGCGGTGTACGACTATTTTTTGTTCATCGCAACCGATTGCGACCGCTCGGCGTTTGAAAAATTCGCAGTTGGAAAGAAAAAAGTCTCCGACTTCAAAGAGTTGGTCGTAAACGCGATCGCCAGCAAACTGCACGTACCAGCTAATATCGTAGCCCCGAAATGAGGTGATCAACTTTCCACTGAGAGCACCGATATCACGCAGCAGTATCCCGTCAAGAGCGTGTATTCCAAACTGGCAGTGAATAATATCGTATGATTCCTTGCCCAGTGTTGGTATTGCTGCGTATAGCATT
>JAIUYC010000461.1 GCA_020216575.1 Coleofasciculus sp. S288
AACTGGGGTAAAGACCCAACTAACCACCCAAAGGAGACAAGAAACTGTAACGGTAGCCAACCAAGCTCTAAATCGCATAAATTGAACAGTAATTATTGTTGACCGATAACTCTAATCCTCAGCTTACCGCGAATTTGCAAGCAGCTTCTCTCTATAGTGATATTGAACAATTTCAAGTTATGATGGACTATTATTCGTGAAGTCATGCTGGATGATGTCACGCCTAGCACTCCAGCTTGTTGAGTGAACGTATCATGAGTCCAGATGAAATTGAAGCCGTTCTGCAATTAGCGTTTATTCAATGTGAAGCGAGTTTATGCTCACTTACCGACCAGCAGAAACAAATATTGCTACAAGTGGTTACTGAGGCAGTGAATCGTGCCTCACTGCGTTCATCAGCGAACGGACAGAATGGTGAAGTAGCGAACCCTCTAGATGAATTGACGCCGGAACAGCGCCAAGCCTTATTGCAGTTTGTCAAGGAACAGGAGAAAGAAAATCGTCCCTGGAAAATCCAACTCCTCAACGATTGGCTGCATGATCGCAACTCTGGAACCGTACAGTTTATCCGGGAAGAGTATGGTCCCCAATGGCTTAACCGGGTCAAGCAGGGGCATTTGGAGCAGTATTTTAAAGCAGAAATGTCGTCCTCGGATGGCTTGAAGTTGAAAGTCGGCGATCGCATCGAAGTCTCAAACGGACTTTGGGAGTGGGTGCAAGAGGATGGCCCATGTAGCCGCGAGTGGTTCCCTTGCACCGTCGTTGAAATTTCTCAGCACTCAGACAGCGACGGTTCGTACTACAACTGCATCATCCGCTTTGGAAATGGCGCAGAGTACGAAATTCAAGGCATTTATCAGTGGAATCGCTACCACTGGCGCTGGTTCTCTTGACATCCTCCGTCAGTTGTCAGTTGTCAGTTGTCAGTTGTCGGCTATCCTTATTTCCCTTTTTCGTGAATCTGCACGGCATTAAACCTCTCTCGTATCGGGTGCAGTTTCTGCATCTACCTGTTCAAAATTCACCTTATTATAAATATCTACCCTAGAAATTTCAAAGGATACTGAAGAAAGCGCGATCGCCTCCTCCGACTCATCATAATCACAAAACGACCATCGCTTATTATCCGTCTTAGAAAAATGTTCGATATATATCCGAGTTTGGTCGAGCAACAAGTATTCTTCAAATGTTGGAATCGTGCGGTATGCCTCAAACTTCTTGCTGCGATCGTATCCCTGGGTTGACGGTGACAAAACCTCTATAATTACTCTGGGATTAGTAATGGTATCTGTGCGGTTATTATAATAATCCGGTTCTCCAGCCACTACCATCACATCGGGATAAGTATAGATGCACCTCCTGGGTATCCACAAACGCACATCACTCATAAACACTCGATAGTCGAGTTTTTTGAAGGCAAAACTGAGTTCGGCGTAAAAATTGCCAGCTATCTGATTGTGATTGGTAGAACCACCTGCCATAGGAACGATTTCACCGTCGATGTATTCGCTTTTATAGTCAGCCACCTCCTCTAGTGCTAGATATTCCTCTGGAGAGTAGTATCGTTTTTCAGTAACTTGCATGGTTCAATGGAGAGCATTTGACCTAGATTTATGCCCACTCTAGCGCTTTTGGGCATCTTAGTATCATGATTCAGAATGAGCGAACCGTAAGTTAACAGATTTTAGTTCTGAACAATCATTTGGACAAGCTTGCAAACGTTTTGAAGAACATTATGGCAGGAAAGTAGAATGCAGCTATGTTAGACGAGAAGTAGAAACTAAAGTCATCAGGCGTCTCAAACGCTCCCAGAGGAAAGGGCAACACTGAAGCAATCAAGGTAAAGTGAAGTAATAGGTAGACATCCCAAGTATGGGGACAAGTGACGGCATAAAAACTCATGGCAACCGAAACCATTGTTCTCTTATCGAGTAGAGAAATAGAAAAAATGCGTCGGGCTGGACGCTTGGCTGCTGAACTGTTAGCTCATCTAGCACCGATGGTACAGCCCGGAGTCAGTACCCTAGAACTGAATGACGAAGCCGAACGCTGGACGATAGCCCACGGAGCAAAAAGTGCTCCCCTCGGCTATCATGGCTTTCCCAAGTCTATCTGCACCAGTATCAATGAGGTTGTCTGTCACGGTATCCCTAATGCTAAACAGATTCTCAAGGATGGCGATATCATCAATATTGATGTAACTCCAATTCTTGATGGCTACCACGGTGATACCTCCAAAACCTTCTTTGTCGGTACACCTTCCCCAATTGCCAAAAAGCTGGTTGAAGTCACGCAAGAGTGCCTGAGACGAGGAATTGCTGAAGTGAAGCCAGGCTCGCGCATTGGGGACATTGGTGCTGCGATTCAGGAATACGCTGAAGCTAATGGCTTTTCGGTAGTGCGAGACTTTGTAGGACACGGTATCAGTAACATTTTCCATACTGCCCCTCAAATTCCTCACTATGGTACAAGGGGTAAGGGAAAGAAGCTCCGTCCCGGTATGGTGTTCACGATTGAGCCGATGATTAATGAAGGGACGTGGGAAGTGGAAGTTCTCGCTGATAAGTGGACTGCGCTTACAAAAGATCGCAAGCTTTCGGCTCAATTTGAACATACTATAGCTGTCACTGAGAATGGAGTCGAAATTCTCACTCTCCCAGAAGAGGAAGCTCAGATAAAGTCGGCTTAGTGCTGTGTTAATGGCTAATTGCTATTTATGTTTTTACGATTAGCCATTAGCAACATAGTGCAGGATTAGAGTTCCTACCAAAGTCTCGATAGTCTTTAGCATGGGTTTAAGGACTAAATCCCTAAATGATTTAGAAGAAGTTTGACAGTGTGATCAACACAACACCCAGAACCATAATTGCAGCTCCAGCCAATCTCTCTTTCACCTCTTTCTCTTGAAAAATAAAGTAGCCAAATCCAACGCTGAATAAGGCGCTAGTTCGTTTCACGGCAATAACGTATGCTACAAGCGTTAGAGTTATGGCCGTCATCTGGATGGCTACTGTTATAGCGTTGAATATACCAATTAAAACTAAATCTTTTAATCCACGAATAATTTGTTGTTGATTTATTCGGGGTGACGCCAAGACTAGTGGCAACATCATTAACGACATGCAAAGGAAAAGGGAAATAACCCAAAACAGTGGAGAGGAGTTTTGAACGCCGATTTTATCAAAGTTAGAGCTTATACTCCATAAAAAGGCAACCAGTAAGGCTAATCTCGATCCGGTTTCAGCGAAAAGCGATCGCAATGGAGCTAGATAGCCTTTCTGTCTCTCTTTAAGATTGAGAACATAACAGCCAACGACAATTAAACCTATACCCATTAAACCTACACTGTTGGGAAACTCCCCTATCATAAACGGAGAAGTTATCAGGATAAACAAAGGAGTAAATGTCGTGATAGGTGCAACTTTTGATAAATCTGAAATTTTGAGCGCTTTTATCAAGGCTAGATGAGCTATGGTATTGAGAAAACCTCCGCTTAATAAAGCAATCCAAAATTTGCTTTCTAAAGTGGGTATTTCGATAAATAGTAGAACTGGACTCAAAAATAGGAAAGAAAAAAACATTAATGACCAAGCCACTACATATTCATTAATGTCTTTCAGTGCTTTTTTGTTAAAAACGTCTCTTATCGATTCAAAAAAAGCTGTTGAAAATGCTAATAAGAACCAAGACATGAGCAGATGACTTTCCTACAATTTCCTTGATTCTACTTATATTCTCGGTTTGGGAAGGCAATTAATTGAGACAAGGGGGAGGTGTTCACAACTCATTGAGGAGCGCCATAACTAAAAATTATAAATTTGCGGAAATGCTTACTGGATAAGGCATGTCCTATGCCCAAAAAACTGGGTTTTTTACCACCAGTATGGGAGAGCCTAGGAGATTGAGTGTATCATGCAAAAACTACTGTCCGATTGCCATAAACTAGCACTTGATGGTGCAAGTGATAGCGCACTGCTCTAGCCAAAACAATTCGTTCCAAGTCCTTGCCTTTGCGAATTAGATCGGTAACGCTGTCCCGGTGGCTGACTCGCACGACATCTTGCTCAATAATCGGACCTGCATCGAGTTCGGGGGTGATATAGTGAGCTGTAGCCCCAATGATTTTAACGCCTCGTTCGTAGGCTTTCTGATAAGGTTTAGCTCCAGCAAAGGCGGGTAGAAATGAGTGGTGAATGTTGATCGCGTGAGGAAATTGAGCCAGAAATTCTGCACTGAGAACTTGCATGTACTTGGCTAGAATGACTAGGTCAATCTTGTATTGGTGCAGGAGTTCTAGTTGTTTTGCTTCCTGCTCAGGTTTGTTTTCTTTAGTGATGGAAATGTGGTAAAAATCGGCACCAAATTGTTCGCTTACTGCTTGAAGATTGGGATGATTGCTGATGATTAAAGGAATTTCTGCTGGGAACTCCTTTGCCTGCTGTCGCCAAAGCAAGTCTAGTAGACAGTGGTCTTGCTGACTGACCCAGATGGCAATTCGCGGGACAGTGTCGGAAAAGTGAAGTTGCCAGTTCGCCTGTAGGGGTTTAGCGATCGCATTAAACGCTGGTCCAATCAACTCACCGGGCAAGTTGAATCCCTCTAGCTGCCATTCAATACGGGTCAAAAACAACCCAGCCTCAAAGTCCGTGTGTTGATCAGCATGGATGATATTGCCGCCGTTGGAGTAGATAAAATTGGCAAATTTGGCAACGAGTCCCCGTTGGTCGGGGCAGGAAATAAGTAGCGTGGCAGTGGCGTTTGTCATCATTTGATGATTAAAATTTTTGCCAAACTGAATTGGTGCTATTTAGCTGTAGTAGTTGTCATCTGAGACTGT
>JAIUYC010000462.1 GCA_020216575.1 Coleofasciculus sp. S288
TAAGTTTTCCCCAAAAAACAGTACAGTTCAGTTTGACCTTCAATGTCAGGGAGACGCGATCGTTTTTCAGATTCGAGATGAAGGGATTGGTATCCCAGTTGCAGACCAAAGACACCTGTTCGAGCCTTTTGAGCGAGGTAGCAATGTTGGAACAATTTCAGGAACCGGACTAGGACTGGCAATTGTCAAAAAGTTGGTTGACTTGCATGGAGGACAGATAGCCGTAAGTAGTGTTGTTAGCGTCGGCACCACAGTTACTGTTACTCTGCCCTTGAATAGCCAAACACCCAGTTTAAGTTCGGCTTGAGACGCCTCCGGAAATAAAACGAGCGTGATTTTGTGGGTTGCGGAAAAAATCAGGACTTACGCACAGACACTACATCTGGTAGGGGGACGATACCAAAGCCCCTACCATTGGCGCTTTAGAGACTTTCTTTGCGTAAGTCCTGAAATGAATAGCAACCCGGAAGGTATTAACTTTTGTAAAGCCATGCATAACGGATGCAGCTTCCTCCGATAACTCCTTAGAGGTTCACTTAGTTCGCTCTTTGAAGCCGAAAACAACAAGTGAACTCTTACGCCCTAAATCTTAAGGACTTTTTTGAGGAAAAAAGCATGGATAACTCACAACAAAACCACCTCGACAACGAACTCACCCCTGAAGAACTAGAACTCACTGCTGAAGAACTAGAACTTGTAAACGGCGGATTTTCAGGACTATCAATCACGATTGGCAATTCTTTCCCGATGGGAATTGTTAATCCAACACTGGCTAAGTTGCTCAAATTCAAAAGCATTAATCTCCCCGGAAATATTTCTCAACAGGGTTTCTAGATTATTTAGAGTTATAGGAGTAGCGTCAAATTATGGCACCAACAGGCGAATGTTACCGAATTTTACAAATTCACCCAACCCGACGGTGCAACCTGCGCTGTCTGCACTGCTACTCCTTTTCGAGTCCTGACGAACGCGATACACTGGAGCGATCGCTCCTGACTCAGGCAATTCGCGATGCAAGTACGCTAGGTTACAATGTTGTCAGTTTTTCAGGCGGCGAACCTCTTCTCTACAAACACTTACCCGAACTCCTGGAAGTCACCCATCAATGTTCGATGGCCGCGATGGTTGCCTCAAACGGGATGCTTCTTGATGAGCGACGGCTGGAAATGCTGCAAGGAGCTGTCGAGCTACTGGCGATTAGTATTGATGGAATACCCTCGTTCCACAATCGGATGCGGGGCAATGATCAAGCGTTCGAGCTCATGGCATCGCGATTAGAAGGGCTGCGCCAATCGGGTATTCCCTTTGGGTTTATTTTTACTCTAACTCAGCACAATTTCCGTCAACTCGACTGGGTCGCGAATTTTGCTGTGGAGCAAGGGGCGAAGTTGTTGCAGATTCATCCCCTGGAGGAAGTGGGACGTGCTCAAGAGCATTTGGCAGGAGTGCAACCCAAGCAGAGTCACGCTGCTTATGCCTATGTGAAAGCTATACATCTGCAAGAAACGTTTGGTGACAAACTCTGCGTGCAAGTTGACTTATTTCACCAAGAGGCAATGCGCTTAAATCCCAGTAGCGTTTATGCCGATATGCCGTTAGTTTCAAACCTGGAGCGTCCTTTGGGTGAGATTTTGTCACCCTTGGTGATTGAAGCAGACGGTATGGTTGTCCCCCTGCAACATGGCTTTGCTCGCAAGTATGCCTTGGGAAATCTTCAAGAGGCATCACTGACAGAACTAGCAGCGATTTGGCAGAAAGAGCGTTACCCTGTATTCTTGAAACTTTGCCAGCAGGTTTACGAGCAAGTGACCGCACCAGCAACACTGCCGATCGCTGACTGGTATGATGCGATCGCGAGTCAAGCTCAGAAAGTTTCTTAATTCCCTCCCTTTCTGCATAAATTCACCGAGTTCCACCCATTAGATCCGTAGAGGAACTTGCTCCTGCACTACCTAAAAGGTCATCCTGAGAAATCTGCCTAAAAGTACCCGCATGGGGAATAGTCGCTTGAAGGCATTTTTGGAAGGATAAAGCTGGGTTTGGAATTGAGCAAGCCCTTCCTGTTTTAAAGTTCGCCCCGCTTTACTGGCAGCGGGGTTTTTGTCTGCCTTAAACCAGAAACCCTCACCAGTTCTTCACTGATGGGGGGTTCTTTCGATTGCAGTGCGTGGGAAAGAAGGCTGAAGCGTCTGTTTATGATTTTTCTTAGTTTTAAGCGTCAGCCAGGAAAAGGCAGCAATCAGAAGAGAAACACAAAACACCATAATTGCCAGCACGTAGAGGAAAAGAACAAGCACGAGAATCATAGCCTCTTCCGATGTAATGCTTCGAGAATCTTGAATGTAGCATAACCTACTCTTCCAATCTCTAGCCGCACGAAGAGCCAATCTCGTAAGCTTCCCTCGATCCTTGTGTTCTAAGAGATTACGAGCTTATAATGGCCAGGCCAAGTGATCGCGATTTGACATAGACTGCATAAGCGATCGCAAAAATAAAGCTGAGAGCAACCACTAGGAAAAATATTCAGCTAATTTTCATATTAGGCACCATGAGCTAATCGCTCACAACGAAAGGATGAAAATATACCTCCCCTGACTCCTGACTCCTGACCCCTGACCCCTGACTCCTATTTTCAAGCTAATCTCACTCTTCTCCTTGGAACTGCTTTTCAAGTAAGGAAATAGATAGCTGATTGGGTTCAGCACCAAAGATTAGTTTCCCGTTGTCATATAGGGGAATTTTTCCATTTTTAACTAATCCATCTTGGCCGTTCATTTCTTGGTATGACCAATCATTATTAAAATTCAAAGCCTTTGTTGGACTCGTTAATTTGAATCGGACTTCTGTTTTATAATACGGTTCTCCTCCTGGATAAAGTTGAGAGCCATCCAAATTAACCTCAACGTAGTAAATCGTTTTAGCTGTACCCCAAAGTTTGAGAGCTGAAATAGAAGCGTCTGGGGTATTGATTAAACTGACTTGTATCTCTGAAGTTCTAGTATCTTGATTGCTCGCTTCATTCAAATCAACAAAATATCTCAATGATAAATTCTTAGCGATTCGAGCAGGCCATGCTGATTGATTGTAGACAACCGCTTTAATCTCTATAACTTTATCTGCGATTTCAGTTGCTTTCGATTCTACAAAGAATTCATCATCCTTTTGGACGGATTCAGGAAAATTGGACAAAGGCTCTCCACCATCTTTGCCATACACTTTTGCTACAGCACCAATGAAGCCAGCATTGTAGTCTATAGCAACTTCAGTCATTTTGAAATTTGAGCGCTCATCTTTGAAATTATCCTTTCTATCCGGGCCTCCCACTAATGCGCCATAAAGAGTGTGTCTCGAATCTTTGGGAATAGTTTTACTATTTGCCCAAGAACCATGGGCTGTTCTGTGGTGAGGTTGAGTTGGAGGATTATTACCAAAACCAACGATATAGCTTCTTTTCTTGGGATTTGAGCCAAGCATGTAATTAATTTGCCGTTCTGCAAAGGAATGATATCTGCCCTTTTTCCAACGAGATTCTACCCAGTCTCCGTAAATAAAAGCTAAAAAAGCTGTCTTCGCCGCATATCTGAGCGAACCCCATTCATCAAGCCAAGCTAAACCCCCTGGAGTGTAGTAGATTTTTTCCCACTTACATCTATCTGCCCAATAATCTAACCAGCGCTCAGCATCGTTAACGTATTTCTCTTTTCCCGTTAGTTTAGCCAAAAGCACATAACTTCCATAGGATTTATCATCCCAAGTGTGAGTCCAGTTATAAGGCTTGATTGAATTGGGACTATCACTCAAGTTATCGTAGTATTGCTCAGCTTTAGTGAGATAGATTGAGTCACCTGATGCCTTGTATAGCCATGCAGATGCCCAAACTAATTCATCATCATATCCGCCCGATTTATAGAAGTTGTTGGCATCAGTAATACAATCCGAATATTTGCCTCTATAAGTGTCGGCAAATTCATAGAGTTCTTTGGCATGTTTGAGAAGGAGATTAGAATAATTGATATCCGTTTTTTTAAATACTAAGGAAGAAGCCGCTATGGCTGCTGCTGTCTCTGCCGCCAAATCTGAACCCGGACAAGCACTATCTATTTTATAAGCTGGACGCTCCATGGGCATCACTTCAGCTGGACCCCACCAAGCGTGATCTAAACTTCCTTTGCCCACCTGGCCCCATAACACGTTTGGAGAGGGATGAGCTTTGATAAAGTAATCATTAACCCAGCGGAGGTTATCCAACATGTAGGTGTACTGTCCGCTCTTTTTGTAAGCATCTTCGTATTCGATAACTCCCCATGCTAAGAGAGTGGTAGAAGACGCCATAGGGAAACCAAATTTTATATGATCTCCGGCATCATACCAGCCCCCTGTCAAGTCAATTCCTTGGCCAGCACCGTCGTTTAATGCGGAATCACCTCGCCATTCAACTCGATTGTTTTTTGGGAGTTTTCCTGACCTTTGAGCCTCGTAGAAGTAAATAGCTTTTTGTAAGACTTCTCCATAGTTATAGGTTGTTTTTGACCAAGAGGGTTGTATGAAGGTAGTGAAAACTAAATAGTGAATGCAGTTAAAATTTACAATAAAAATGGTCGTAATTAATAAAATAACAATAGATTTAATTATATTGACTTTTTTAAACATAATTGAATGGAAAATATTTGATAGAAGGCTGTATTCTCCAGCTAGTGCAGCGCGGCAGAAATAAGTGACTAGTTAAAAACGGAGCCAAAAGTAGAAAGTATAAACCTTTCTTCCTTCTGCCCGATTGGTGAGCCTGTCGAACCACTGCCCGATTGGTGAGCCTGTCGAACCACTGCTTTCTT
>JAIUYC010000463.1 GCA_020216575.1 Coleofasciculus sp. S288
CACAGCCGATTTCGTCGTTCCTTCAAAAACAAAAAATTCTGCCTAAAGAACTACAAAGCATCCGGAAAGGAAGAGGTCGGCTGACAGCAAATCGTATAGAGTAGAGACTAAGTAAGTCAAATCTGAGATTCCTAATGGTACTTAACCCTGACTTTCTCAGTTTTCAGCCTGAAGATGGGCAAGTTAACCAACTGCTGAACTATCTCCAGCACCAATCTCCTGATGTTTTAGCGCGGGTTGCCAAATCCGCCAGTCCGGAGATTCAACAAATTATCTCTCAAAACGTTCAGGGACTGGTAGGGATGCTCCCTTCAGAACACTTCAACGTCCAAATTGTAACTGATCGGGAAAACCTAGCCGGATTACTAGCTTCAGCAATGATGACTGGCTATTTCTTGCGTCAGATGGAACAACGCATGCAATTGGAGGAATCGTTAATCAACTCAGTTCCTTCCAGTGGGAGTGATTCCTCCAAGCCAAAACCGCGCCATGGCGAACATGCCGATGACGCTTCCAAGCGGACTGAACAGTAAGTGCCGTGTTCTTGAGTAAGCGCATCGTCCCCCGTCACCCGTAAGCCTGTGACGGGGGAACTTTGCTGTTTCCTGGCGTTAGTTAGTGCGGTATAGTTCCGCTACAGCCTTATGCGAGCAGTTGCAAGAGGAAACTGCTATCTTTATAGCGGAACTAACCCAACTAGCCACCAGCAGCAAACGAGAGCATTACAGCGATCGACAGTAAAAGTCCAGGAGTCAGTAGCAGTACTAACATCAACAGATCGTGAGAGTTCATAATCCTAAATCTCCTAAATCCTCTTTAATTTAAGCTAGCGTGCAATATTGGCAACTCTTTCCAAATGAACAATATATTTCAACTTGCTAACTGGTCTATCCTGATTTACGGTTTGGTCGTTTTGCTGGGCGGCGTTATGGGATACGTCAAGGCAAAAAGTAAAGTATCCCTGCTGGCTGGTGTAGGAAGTGGGATAGCGCTGCTCGTAGCTTGGTTCCTTAGCGCTCAGTCTCCAATGGTTGGGCTGGGATTGGCAACCCTGATTGGATTGATTCTCTCAATTGTCTTTATCAGTCGTCTGTTACGTACCCGTTCTTTTATGCCATCAGGCTTGATGATGGTATTTTCTCTCGCTGCTACAGTGGTATTTCTACTGGGTTGGCTTGATACCAGTGGCTTTTTAACCTGACATCCACCCTCGTTCATCTCGTAGTGAGGGTTCCCAGTTTCTACTGCATTTAGGTTTGCTAGGTGGAGCTACATCAATAAATACAGCCTAGTTCTAGGGTGGGCATTACCCATTATTTCCTTAGGACTTGAACTACAGGGTTTTAGCGAGCAATGCCCACCGAACGTTTAATTCTGTCCATCTACTTACCGTCTTTGTCGCCAACCCATAAAACGTTGTAGAGACGTTCCGGTGGAACGTCTCTACGATTATCTTATGACACACAAACCGATGCCCCTTCATCAGCGTCATGCTCATAAATTAGATGCTTCCCAGGTTGATGAAATTGTACAACTACTTGCTCTTGCCTTTGAGAATGGCTCGGGTATTAGCCAAATTTGCAACGCAGAAGGTGAAGAACTTCATCGCCGATTGCACATCTTGTTTCGGGCTGGAATCGCGGTGCAAGCGGCAGCGAACCAACTGGTTTTGAGTGCCATGCAGGATGAGCGAGTGACAGGTGTTGCCGTTGTGCAGGAACCAGAAAGTCGCTTTCCTCTTTGGGCGCAGATTGTTTGGTTACTACAAGTAAGCATTGGTGTTAGCCCAGTTGTAGCTTGGCGCTTATGGCAAAGCTTGAGAATTTTAGAGCGACATCATCCCCTAGAGCCTCATTACTACCTGATGCTCTTAGGCGTACACCCCAATTTTCAACGGAAAGGATACGCTCGCGCTCTGCTTGAGGTACTTCATGCACGTTCAGAAGCACATCCCACATCAAGGGGTGTATTTCTGGAAACAGCGAATCCCAAAAATGTGGCATTCTACAACTATTTTGGATATCAAATCAAAACACAAGTTAATATCAATGGTATAGAGAACTTTATTATGTTTCGACCAAATTTTGTCAATAGAAGAGGCTGACCAAAACGAGAGAAATGTTGTAAAAGGATTTGGTGAGTTTCTTTAGCAGACAGGGTATTAAGCTTTAATTTATTTGTATGAGTAGAAATCTCTCAGAGAGATATAGCGTTTTCAGATGGTTCGCAAACAGCAAAACGGCTGGAATTCTTATTTTATCAGGATTTTTAGTTTACATCTCAAATGAAAACGCTATATACTACTTGGTAGAGAGATAAATTGGGGAAAACTATCTAAAAATCCTTGTAATCTTCTATTTTTCATAATTTCTTAAGAAAGATCAAACGAGATTTTGCAAAACACTCCTGACTTTTAAGAAAAGACCTGAAATATAAAATAGAGAGGGAAGAGGGAGAAACTCTCTCTTTCCCTTCTTTCTTTTAACATCGGATCAAAATCTCTCTTGAAACGCTATAAAAATGACTGCCCTATTAGGCTACCAAATTTTCGCTCAAATCTACGAAAGCGCTAATTCCATAGTCTATCGAGGCATTCAAGAGAAGGATAACCAAGCTGTTATCCTCAAAGTCCTAAGAGAAGACTATCCTACGCCCGAAGAAATTATTAGATATAAACAGGAATATCAAATTACCCACAATCTAAATATTGAGCGTGTTATCAAAGCCTACAGTCTAGAGAAGTATCAAAATAATCTTGTGATCATCTTTGAAGATTTTGGAGGGGAATCTTTAAAGATATTAATGAAAAATCAAAAGCTCGACTTAGAGTTGGTTTTGTCATTAGCTATTCAAATCACTCAAGGTTTAGGTGAAATCCATCACAGAACTATTATTCACAAAGATATCAATCCATCAAATATCGTTTTCAATCCTAAGACAAAACAGCTTAAACTCATCGACTTTGGTATTTCTACTATCTTATCTCGTGAAACTCTCACGCTTCAAAACCCAAATCTTATAGAAGGGACACTAGCCTATATTTCTCCTGAGCAAACGGGTAGGATGAATCGAACGCTGGATTATCGCACTGATTTTTACTCCCTCGGTGCTACGTTTTATGAACTACTCACCTATCAGTTACCATTTGATGTTACTGATGCAATGGAGTTAGTCCATTGTCATCTCGCTAAACAACCTGTCCCTCCTCATGAACTCAATTCAGAGATTCCCAAAGCTGTTTCAAATATTGTCATGAAATTGCTGGCGAAAACAGCTGAAGAACGATATCAAAGTGCTTGGGGAATTAAAGCCGATTTAGAAGAATGTCTTTTTCAATTACAAAATAAGGGGGATATTTTATATTTTCCTCTTGGGTTTTACGATATTTCTGACCAGTTTCAAATTCCGCAAAAACTGTACGGACGAGAGATAGAAGTTGAAACTCTGATAGCGGCATTTGAGCGAGTAGCAGAGGGAGGAGATGCGGGGACACGGGGACGCGGGGATGCAGAGATTGAGGAATCCAAAATCCAAGTTGCGCTGGAAGCACACGAAAGGTGCGACCCAAAATCCAAAATCGAATTAATGTTGGTATCGGGTTATTCTGGTATTGGTAAATCTGCCCTAGTACAGGAAATATATAAACCCATTACCAAGCGTCGGGGATATTTCATATCCGGCAAATTTGACCAGTTGCAGCGCAATATTCCCTACTCAGCTCTTGTCAGTGCTTTCTCGAATTTAGTTCGGCAACTTTTAACTGAAACAGAAGCGGCTCTTGGCCAATGGCGAGAAAAAATCTTAACCGCTTTGGGGGCTAACGGTCAAATTATTATTGATGTTATCCCGGAAGTCGAACTAATTGTGGGGAAGCAGCTTACCCCACCTGAGTTAGCACCGACTGAAGCTCAAAATCGTTTTAACTTGGTCTTTCAAAGCTTCATCCGAGTGTTTGCTCAACCCGAACATCCTTTGGTGATATTTATCGATGATTTGCAGTGGGCAGATATCGCTTCGTTGAAATTGATTCAGTTGTTGATGACGGCACAGGATAGCCAATATTTATTCTTCATTGGTACGTATCGCGACAACGAAGTGAGTGCAGCTCATCCGTTGATGCTAACTGTGGATGAGATTGGACAAGCAGGAGTAACGATTAATCAAATTTCTCTTTTGCCACTCAGCTTGTTTCATATCAATCAGTTAATTTCAGATACCCTGAAATGTTCGCCCGATGAAACGTTGTCTCTGGCGAAGTTAATCCAGATTAAAACCGAGGGCAATCCCTTTTTTATTAACGAGTTTTTGAAATCCCTTTATAGTGAAAAGCTGCTAAATTTTGACCGATCGCAACGAAGATGGCAGTGGAATTTAGAGCGGATTAAAGCACGGGGCATCACGGATAACGTCATTGAGTTGATGGCGAACAAAATCAAACAGTTGGGTGCGATCGCGCAACGAGCGTTACAGCTAGCGGCTTGTATTGGCAGCCAGTTCGACGTGCAAACTCTGGCAATTGTCTTAGAAAAATCTCCAAACGAAACGGCACTTGATTTGCACGAAGCCGTTGCAGAAAATCTAGTCATCCCTCTGAGCGATGCTTATAAAGCGGTTGGGGAGTGGGATAGTCAAAAATTGAATGACTCATTAGCGATCGCAGTTGAATATAAGTTTGCCCACGATCGCATTCAGCAAGCTGCCTATTCTCTCATTCCCACCCAAGAGAAACAAGCCATTCACTGGCAAGTAGGGCGACTCTTGCTGCACAATACCCCGCCTCAGAGACGAGAACAGAAGATTTTTGATATTGTCAACCACCTA
>JAIUYC010000464.1 GCA_020216575.1 Coleofasciculus sp. S288
GCTCTTTAGAGCGCCGCTTCACTCCTGTACTCACTCCCTTAAAGATACAAAGAATGCAAAAGTAAAATCATGGCTAAATTCAAAAGAAACGTAAATTCCCGATTCCGGGAAAAAAGGATTGCTCTCTATTGTCGGAGAGCTTTATTTTTTTGTATCTCAAATTTCCAGGACTTAACCCAAATGACTCAAGAGTTCGTCCCCAATCCCAGCGACGAAGCTAATCCTCCCATCTTCGGCAGAATGTCCGATACAGCACCTCCAACCCACTGCCAACCCTAATGAGGTGATGAGTGTATTGGTGCGATATGTTTTTCGGGAGTAGTAAAGGTGTTTTGTAGGGGCGGGTTTAGGGATGAAGTTTGTGGACAAAGCGATAACCTCCATACAAAACCCGCTCTGACTTTTGATTGTTGGATAAAGGTAGATTTAGCTGGGTAAGGGCGAGTTTTGAGTGTTCAGTTATTGGTTGATTTCACAGATTCTTCGTTCGCACCCGCCCCTACAAAGATTTGGGCAACTTGGGACATATTAAGCGATTAGGTGGGTCAATCATGCGGTATGCGTCGCGAATCTGGATCATCATCAGGTGGTTTGCCAGATGTTTCCGTATATTCACAAAAGATATTGAGTCCGATTTTCAGAATGTAAAGGACAACAACCGTTGCGATCGCAGGATCAATCGGAATTCCTCCCCTACCCACCATTGCCACCAAATAGACAATCAACCCCGTGAGTAACGGAGTACTCCTTGGTTTTTTACTGTATTCCTGAACTTTCATGCGAAAGCTGTCATCCCCGCAGAGATCCTGACGCCACTGCTTCAACGTTGCCTGCCGGAGGCGTGCAAGATTGTAGCTTTGCGGTTGTCCAATCGCTTTACCCCAAAGCTCCTCTAAGGAGCTGTAAACTTTGCCGTTGTGTTTTTCTAGGGTAGCGAGTGCTTCTTGATAATCGTCGCCTGGTAAGAGCTCCCGATAGGAATTGATTTCGGTTGTTGTTAATTGAGCATCCATGTTGCGCCTCGTTGTTTAAGAGTGCGATCGCGTCTCTGATTGCCTACAACGTGGAAGTCTGAGGTGACAAGAACCAAACCTGCTTCCACAGGTTGTAGAATCCTTAAGGCAAATGCTAACCTGAACCATTACAAGATGCCTGAAAACAGGATTGTCACTCTTTTAAGCGATTTTGGCTTAAGTGATGTGTATGTGGGGGTGATGAAGGGCGTGATTGCTCAAATTAACCCGACTTTAACTGTCGTGGATCTAACCCACCAGATTCCACCTCAAAGTATTGCGGTAGCAAGGTTTAACCTGATGAATGCTTACCCTTACTTTCCCGCAGGAACCGTGCATGTGGCAGTTGTCGATCCAGGAGTGGGAAGTCAGCGAAGAGCGATCGCCCTCCAGCTTAACGCAGGTTTCCTCGTTGGACCGGATAATGGGTTGTTCAGTGGCGTCTTGAGTCAAAACTCAGTTGTTGCCGCCGTTGAACTCACAAATCCCAAATACTGGCGGACGCGGACACCTAGCACAACCTTTCACGGTCGAGATATCTTTGCAGCTATAGGAGCACATCTTGCCACGGGTGTCCCCTTAGAACAGTTGGGAGAAGTAATTGACTCAAGCACTTTGGTTGAGTTAGCGATTCCTGAGCCAACAGCAACAGCTACGGGGATCGCAGGTTGCATCCAATACGTTGACCACTTCGGCAACTTAATGACCAACATCGCTGCGGCTGATGTTCGGGGAAAAACCTGGTCAGTTGTGGTGAGTGATCTCATTATCCCAGCTAGTCAAACCTACAGCGATCGGTCACTTGGAGATATCGTTGCTCTAATTGGCAGTCATGGTTGGGTAGAAATTGCCGTTAATGGTGGAAGCGCTCAGTTTGAGTTGCAGTTAGACTTAGAGGCTAGCGTGCAAGTTGTGTTCGTTTAGATACCTGCTCTTGCCAGTGCTTCATAAGAAACACCAAAGTTATACTCTCTTTCCAGAGTTATGGATGGATTGAGGAATAACTATGGCAGAAGTGGTTACCCCAGAAACGAAAAGTTAAAGTTGAAGAGATATTTCTAAAAATGTAAGAGCCTGTGTCCTATCAGGCTTGATAGGTGAACTGCCACCTCAGACATCAGGTATTTAGAAGAGAGGATGGGTTATGACGTTACAACAGGAACTGGAACCAGAGGTTTACCAGGGGCAATTTGGCGAATTTACGATTACCCAAAGCGATCGCATCGGTGTAATGGTCTACCGTACTAGTTTAATGGTAGCGGCACTGAGCTTTGCGATCGCAACTTGGCTGATTCTATCAAAGGGCAGCACTCCGACTGTGTTGACTGCACTGACTCCCCTTTATGCAGTATTCTGGATAGCGCTGGGCGTTAGTTTAGCCACCATTCATATTTATCTAGCCCCCCTGCACCGTCTCCTTCAACTCTCGTGGGGCATTGGCGGTATTGTTGCCATCGTCTTGGCATTGCAAAATAGCGAACCGCTTGCCCTTTTAGTTTACAACCACCCCATAACCATTTTCGGGATCGGCTTTACCTTTGCAGCACTGACGGGGATTTACTTCAAAGAAGCCTTCTGCTTCAACCGCTTTGAAACCAAGTTGCTCACACCGCTAGTACCGTTGTTGTTACTGGGACACCTGGCCAATGTCTTGTCGATAGTTGGGGAGCAGCTTCTGTTGGGGATTTGGGCAGTTTTATTTCTGGTGTTTGCGTTGCGTAAAATAACGCAACCAATGCCGTCTGACATTGGAGATAAGTCTGTTTTTGCTTATCTCAAAGAACAGCGTACTGCTCGGTCGTAATTCAGTGAAGGGTAGTTAAAGATTGAAGAGGAGGTAATAGAGGTATGAGGTGATGCAGTGATGAGTTATCGTTCTCAACTCATCACTCCTAATTATAACTCTTCTCGTTCTTCCCATCTCAAGCCTGTTATCCAAAAACTGGGCGACTTCTAGAGGGAACGATTGGTGTGATTCTGTTGTCTTGTTTTAGGTGAGTAGGCGGAACTTCTAATTAAAGATTTCCTACCCTTAACCAAGCCACTCCTAGATTAAGTTCCGGATTTAACAGTACATTTAAAAAACTGTAGAAATAAATCAACTCGATAAATCTTACAGTGGTAGACAGTTTTATAAATTAGCTTCGAGCTATTAGGGTGCACTGCATTGAGCTAGACATTTTTGATGTCAATCATGCAGCAAATAAGCACATTGCAAGTAGCGCTACTTCAACATAAATTTGTCAAAAACTGTCATGGGGACTTTAATCATTGCCAGTTATCTTATAGCGGAACTTTCCCTAATACTGTTACCTTCTCAAAGGTTATCAAGTCTGCAAGTGATACAAAACGCTTCCCTACTCTCCTCCAAACCGACTCAATTGCCGCCGGAGTATTTGGAAGTACTTACGCCCCTAGGAGAACTGATTGAAAATCAATGTCGAGAGGTTCCAACTGGTGTAGGCATTCCCGCCTTTCAGCCAGGAATATCTAAAGCTGATGTGTTCCGCCTGTTGGGTACTCCCACTGGAACATCACGCGGCTACTGGCCTAATACCCGTGCTGTATATTACGAATTAGTTCCAGAGCAGGTTAGCTTAGGCTTTCTGTTCGATAGACAATCCGAACGGATTCGCCAAACAGAGGCATCCTTCACCACCTCTGTTGATTCTGAAACTGTGCTGCTAACCTTGAATGGAATGTTAGGCTGCAAGCTCAATGACCAAATCGAACAAGGATTAAAACAAGTGTGGCAGGGACAGGCTCAGCAGTACTCCTTTGAGTTGGGTTCCTTGGAGGGTGTAATCGAACGGCAAAAGAGCGATCGCCTCTACATTGGTATTTGGGAAGCTGACTTACACTAGTGCAGTATGGCAGAAATAACCCACCAGTTGGCAGCGGGGGAGCAAGCTTTTACTTTAATCCTATTGAAGTTGCTAATTGCTAGTAGCTAATGGCTAGTATATAGCGATTTTCGTCTCAGCGAGGGACATCTAACTTTCTTGCCAATTCCCCATTCTCCATTCCCAATTCCCGAAAACCCAAAATTTTGTACCTCATCCAAATGAGAACCTCTATAAATACTTCATAGCTATTAACTGCTAGTTTCAAACTCAGGATTTATCTGTAGAGAGCGTTTAATCCTAGGATATCAATTCCAAGAATTAGTGAATAATCATAGCCATTGTTCTTCCAAGTCTCTTATAGTACTGCGATAAATGTGGATAATGACGGTTCAAGGATGGCTAATTGTTTTTGCATGTGCTATTACTTTAATGGTATTCGTCATAACTCACCTACACCCCTTCCTCGCACCCAACTCTCCGATTCAGGCAGATATTTTGGTCGTTGAGGGTTGGATAAGCGATTATGCCATTAAAAATGCGATCGCTGAGTTTCAATGGGGAAGGTATCAGAAAATAATTACTACAGGTTTACCGATAGAAAAAGGATATTATTTAGCTCAATACAAGAATTTTGCCGAACTTTCAGCAGCAACTTTAATTGCACTAGGGTTCGAGCGAGATAAAATTGTCGCGGTTCCAGCTCAAAAGACAATCAGAAATCGCACCACTGCTACTGCCGATGCTCTGCGCCAATGGCTGATGCATTCAGATTTGAAAGTTGAAGCGATTAATATTTATACCTCAGATGTTCATGCCCGGAGAAGCTGGCTGATTTTCAAGCAAGTCTTCGCACCTGACATTAAAGTTGGCGTGATTGCTGCAACTTCACTTGGTTACGATCCAAAACATTGGTGGATGTCTAGTGAAGGAGTACGCTCAATTATTTCTGAAGCAATTGCT
>JAIUYC010000465.1 GCA_020216575.1 Coleofasciculus sp. S288
TATTGAATAGTATTGAAAATTATCTCGGTCTACCCCCAGCCTACCACGGTTCACATTTCCGCAGAGACCTCGCTAATGAAGTCCAACTAAAATCAAGAAAATGGCACATTGATCGCGAAGACCGTCAAGTTGTTAAAATTATTGTTTACTTAAATGATGTCAGTGAGGATGGCGGGCCGTTTCAATATATTCCCAAATCTTTAACTGCAATAGCCGTTCGCTCACTCGCATACAAGTACGGCTACGTCCATGATAAACCTGTAGAGATGGTTATACCGCCCTCGGAATGGAAGTCATGTACTGGAACGGCTGGAACAGTAATCTTTGCTGATACCGGAAGTATATTTCATCGAGGTAAGAAGCCTGTAGAATCCGATCGATTTGCTATCTTTTTCGACTACACTTCCAGACAGCCTAAACATCCCTATTATTGCAACTCCCCCCTGCTTCGAGAAGACTTACTCATACTGGCTAAAACGCTTTCCGAACGTCAACGAAAGTGCTTGTTTTGGCTTCAAGACTCAGGAATTTAACGGAGATAGTGGTTCTCACATGATTGGAGTAGGGGCGGGTTTATTGGATTGAGCCGTGGGAAGCAGATATCTCGGTGAAACCCGCCCCTACGAATCCTGAATCTAGATGTATCCCAGCCAACCGAGAAACGCGATATCAACTTAATTTTCATTAAAAATGGTCATTCCCCAAAAATATCTAGCTGTTGGATTGGTTCCTCTGTTGTATTAGACTTGCTTTTATTGGTTTTCTCCTGAACCATTACCCCTTTACGCAGCCCGACAGCAATTTTGCTGTGCTTCTCAATTTGGCTCATCACTTGCTTTGCCCGTTGAATCACGGGTGCAGGTAATCCTGCCAAACGCCCTGCTTCAATCCCATAAGAACGGTCAGCGCCTCCGGGTTGAACTTGGTGTAAAAAGATAATTTCATCGGGTAACTCTTTCACCGTCACCTGATAGTTAGCGACATTGGGTAGGAACGAGGCGAGTTCGTTAAGTTCGTGGTAGTGAGTTGCAAAAATAGTTCGTGCTCGAATTTCAGTAGCTAGATACTCAGCAACTGCCCAAGCAATGGATAACCCATCAAACGTTGCTGTTCCCCTGCCAATTTCATCGAGGAGAACCAGAGATTTAGCAGTGGCATGGTTGAGGATGTTGGCGGTTTCATTCATCTCTACCATGAACGTTGATTGACCCGTTGCCAAGTCATCCACTGCACCAACGCGAGTGAAAATGCGATCGCAAATTCCCAATGTTGCCGCCTTCGCCGGGACAAAACTCCCCGTTTGCGCCATCAACTGAATTAACCCCACCTGCCGCAAATAACAACTCTTCCCACTCGCATTCGGGCCTGTCAGAATAATTAAATCCGGTCGGTGAGTATTCTCCCCCCTTTTTAAGGGGGGTTGGGGGGGATCGACTGACTCGTGACCCAAATACGCCGAATTCGGTACAAAAAATCCAGCCGGAAGCGATTTTTCCACTACGGGATGACGCCCGTCGATAATTGTGATTTCTCGACTTTCCACCATTTCAGGACGACAGTACCCCTGCTGCACTGCCACCTCTGCCAAACCGCAGAGAACATCAATTGCCGCTACCGCCCGCGACACGTTGCGAATGGGTTCGGCATGTTCGCCAACCTCGGTTCGCAGCCCCAAAAAAATCTCGTATTCCAGGCGGTTTAAGTCCTCCCGTGCCGTGAGAATCCGGGCTTCCCGTTCCTTTAACTCTGAGGTAATGTAGCGTTCTTCATTGGTTAACGTTTGCTTGCGAATATAGTTATCGGGGACTTGGTCTGCTTTAGTGCGGTTAATGCTGATATAGTAGCCAAAGGTTTTGTTAAACCCGACCTTCAAATTTGGAATTCCCGATCGCTGTCTCTCGATCGCTTCCAAATTCGCAATCCACCTCTGGTCTTCTTCTGCCGTGACACGCATTTCATCGAGTTGTGGATGAATGCCGGCTCGAATTAAGTTCCCCTCCATTAAATGCAGGGGAGGTGACTCGACAAGATGAGTGCGGAGTTTTTGCCCCAATTGCTCCAACGTTGGCGGCACTTTCTGCAACGCTCGCATGTAGGGAGAGGAACCATAGGCGGCAAGTTCGGCGAGTTCCGGCAATTTCAAGAGCGAATCAGCAAGCGACACTAAATCTCGCGCATTTGCCTTACCCGAAGCAGCACGACTCGTCAGCCGTTCCAAGTCGTACATTTGGCGCAATAACTGCCGCAAATCCTCGCGCAGTCCGGTATTTTCCATCAATTCTTGAATCGTATCCTGCCGCGCCCGGATGCCTTTGATATCCAAAAGCGGTTGCAACAGCCAGCGACGCAAGGCCCTACCCCCCATTGCCGTACTCGTTCTGTCAATCGCCCATAACAGGGAACCGTGAAACGTATTATCCCGAACGGTGGCGGTAATTTCTAAGTTGCGGCGGCTTTGGTGGTCGAGAATCAGGTAATCTGCAATAGTATAAGTGCGTAAGGTGTTGAGAGAGACGTAATTTTCTTTTTGAGTGTCTTCTAAATATTCCAATAACCCCCCAGCAGCCCGGACGCCGAGGGGGAGATGTTCGCAACCCAACCCTTCGAGCGATCGCACTTTAAACTTTTCCAACAATCGCTGCCTTGCTTCACTAGCAGAAAATGGCGCTTGTGGACGAAACGTGTAGCAAAACGAGTTGGGCAAACACTCCGGCAACTGCTCTGATTTTTCCCCCGGACGCAACATACTGATCAAATCCGGCGCATTGGTAGGAACCAACACCTCTGATGGTTGCAAGCGCATCAATTCCTGTGCCAGCACTTCTAAATCGGTAGATTGCGTGGTGAGGAATTCACCTGTGGAAATGTCGGTATACGCCAAACCCCAATGATGTCCGGCAATCACGATAGCGGCGAGGAAGTTGTTGCGACGGGCAGTGAGCATTCCCTCATCTAGCAGCGTACCAGGGGTGAGAATGCGTGTCACCTCGCGGCGCACCTGACGTCCTTCTTTGGCAGCAACGGCAGCATCTTCGACTTGATCGCAAATGGCGATCGCAAATCCTTTTTCCACCAACATCGTACAATAGCGATCCAAGGCATGGTGAGGAACGCCCGTCATCGGCACTCGTCCAATCCCCTTACCCGCATCCTTGCTTGTTAAGACGAGTTCCAGTTCCTCGGCTAACCTTCGGGCATCCTGAAAGAAAGTTTCATAGAAATCCCCAACTCGATACAACAACATGGCATGGGGATATTGATCCTTCACCTCTGCAAAATGCTGCATCATCGGCGTCAGCTTGCTACGTTCCACCGTCTGATAGTCAGCATTCTCGGCAGCGACTTGCAACGCCCTCGCTGTAGCGCGAATTGCAGGAGTACCGTTGGGTTCGTCGGGGTAAGTAGATGCGTCGAGGTATGCGCTCATGGACAGTCAGTAGATAAGGCTGATTCTTAACGACTCTATCGTAAGGGAGCGATAAGTATTGTTAAAGGTTTGTTAGGGTTGAAATTGGCGTCAGCCTTAGAAAGCATTGCCAATCAGAATGAACGATGCCCGGTAGTGGGGATGAGAAAATCCTACAGTAGCATTAGCAGCAGTCTGTGTGCCAACGTGGGGTTGTACCTAAATGATGGGTCAACGAGTATAAAAGCCTACTCAACGAGCCTTTAATACTAGTGAACAAGTCTTGAAAACTCGTGAATGAGTCTGAGAGTTTCGTCACACAACCGTCGACTGTCATGCCTGGGTTTACTTAAGTGAGGAACTCCAATTTCTGTCTTTGGTTTCCAGCTCAATTAAACGAGAAATTTCTTGTTCATCAACACCTTGAGCAATCAAATCAAAGCACTGTTTAATGACTTGACTAACCTCATGTCGTTTCTTTGACTCAAATTGAATAACTACATTATTCCAATCTCCTCGAATTAATGTTAAACGGTAACAACCATCTGGATCGGATTCAGGATACCAGCCAAGATCGAATGCATATCCAGTTCGATCTGTAATCCAATTAGTTCCGTTAAATCGGATAGGCTCGATTGATAACAAATCCTCGCCATAAAATTCATCATTAACAATAGATCCATTACTGATGATTGGGTCTTCGTCTCCAAAAGAATTATAGATAATTGCCCAACCACTGGGTATACTTAGCGGAACAAGTTGACGATACATGAATCACTTCCTTTTACGTCGCGGATGAGAGTGAACAGTTGGTGAATCACTATTGGCAGCAGTCAGTTCAGCTCGAAGCCAAGAAGCATCCTCTCCATTGTCATAGCCGATTTGCTCCGGAAACTCTTTGTAGGCGTGGTAAGTACCACTCCCTTTGTCAATTAGTTCGCCTGTCAATAAAGTTTCTTTCTCTAGTTCTTTTACTCGCTCAGATGTCATTGAGTATAGGAATTGGCTAGGTCCGCGATTTAAGCTGTTTTGACAGCGTTCACTTTCCAAGTTTCCTTTCCAGTGCTTACCCCGACTATATTCAGAGGGTGGAATATGAGTAGCTTTGTCTACAATATCGCTCCATTGCTCGTTCACGGAAGTTGCTCACTCATTGCACCTTGAAATAGTATCACAGTATGTTTTGCTGTCTCTGACCAAGCTTGGCGAACCCCCTGACTTAATCGTTCTCTTTTTTAGGAGTGCGATCGCACTCCTTCCTCAATTCCAGATCATATGCCGCAGCTTAGTGACAGAGCCAGAGGAGTGTTAGAAAGCATTGCCAATCAGGATGAACGGTGCCCAGTAGTAGGGATGAGAAAATCCTACAGTAGCATTGTCAGCAGTCTGTGTGCCAAGACGAGGTTGTAAT
>JAIUYC010000466.1 GCA_020216575.1 Coleofasciculus sp. S288
GCCATAAGCGTGACAATGGTATCAAAGTTATCTGAGATCAAATCAATAGCGACTTGGTCACCAGAATTTAAGTTCACGGTATAGTCACGGGCAAAGCCTCCCTCGCCCGTAGGAATATCATTTTCTGTAAGCGTGTCCGAGACTTCATTACTGGGAGGAACTGGGATCGGATTGTACAGCCGATTCTGTGCTCTCGCTGCCGCCGCCGTTAAGCTCACTAGCAACAATGTTGTAGGAACCAGCAGAGCAAAGCTAAACCGAGCGGCAAAGGCGTTTATCATACAAAATCTGTCATTCAAAGCCATAACGGGTCAATTATAAGCGCTACCCTGTCAAGCGTCGGTTCTGATCGCCTGTGAGTTTCCTAGTTTCTGTAGACTTATACACTAGCGCAAACGCCGCCAACCCTTGCATCAACCTCAATGCAAACATTAGGGATTGAGACTAGAGTTATGCATTGAGCAGAAACGCATTGAGGTATAACCCCACTAGTCGGCAAGCTAGTGGGGTTTTTCTTGTCTTGATCGCGGCTGTTTTTAGCAAGTAGCAAGCCCCAACTAAGGGAATTTTTCCTTAAGATTTTTCAGACGGCTGAAGGCTGAGAATTTAGCGCAGCCTTCGGGTAAGCAATCCGTTGGTGATGATACTGTTGCCAAACTCTGACAAAAACCTCAGCAATTACTGACAAATCCTCTCGTGTTAGCCCGGAATCGACCAATTGGTTATCCTGCCAGCGAGCTTTAAGGATTTTATTGATCGTCGAAAGAGCTGTTTCTGGGGTAACGTCTTTGAGCGATCGCAGGGCAGCTTCACAGGCATCCGCCAACATCACAATCCCCGTTTCCCGCGATTGAGGAATGGGTCCATCATACCGAAAATCCGACTCCTGTATGGGCATACCGCCTTCCTGCTGCGATCGCTGTTGTGCCTGTATATAAAAATAGGAAATTAACAGCGTACCCTGATGCTCTGGAATAAAGTCTCGAATGGCTTTCGGCAAGTTGTGCTTGCGTGCTAAGCACAGTCCTTCAGAAACATGTTTTTTAATAATCTCGGCACTCATCCAGGGATCATTAATTTCGTCATGCTTGTTGGAACCGCCCATTTGATTTTCAATAAATCCTAAGGGATCGTGCATTTTCCCGATGTCGTGGTATAGAGTTCCTGCTCTGACGAGTTCTACGTTGCAGTGCAATTCTCGCGCTGCGGCTTCAGCTAGAGAGGCAACAAACAGCGTGTGCTGGAATGTTCCTGGAGCCTCAGTCGCCAGCCGTTTCAGTAGGGAACGGTTGGGATTGGACAGTTCAGCCAAACGGATGGGCGTTATCAAATCGAACAGGCGTTCCAGGTAAGGCGATATCCCCAGAGCCACTACACTCCAAGCTATACCAGCCAGACCGTATAAAATGGCTTCTTGCAGGATGGTGTACCAAACTGCACCGACAGCGGCACTGGGGATGAGAGTCAGAATCAGGTACACACTCCCCTGAGTTAACCCAACCGCACCGCCAAGCCAAGCGAGTTCCTCGCGCGATCGCATTCGCCCTGCCATCACGGCCGATAAGAGTCCACCAGCTGCACCAGCCAGCAAATATTCCCAGCCAACCGTCATGCTAAAGGCTACTAACCCCGTTAACAAACCAACAACGGTGACTCCCAACGCTGGACTGTAAAAGCTGCCTACTAACAAACCAATGGCAGGTAAGTCAGTGTAACGAATCCCAAAAATCCCCAGCAGTGGTGTACTCAAACTCAGAAGCAACAGTAAAAGGTGATCGCGCCGTCGCAGGTTGGGATGCACTCGCCGTTCCACTAGCCAAAAAATGCCCACAACCCCAGTAACCAAACTGCCAAATCCCACTAAACCAAGCCAGTTAATCTCCCGGCGGCTCAAGTGGAAGTAATCCAGCAAAACAAAATCTGCCTGGGTGATTTCCTCACCCGCCTTGACAATAACTTCCCCTTGTTCCACGGAGACAATCTCTGGCTCTACCGCTTGTGCTGCCTGTTCTGCCCGGAGTTTTGTTTGTTCTTTATCTTCGGCTAAGTTGGGCTTCAAGACTCCTGTCAGCAGTCGAACGGCCAAAGGCTCCGCTTCCAAGGGTACAAGGGTACTCACTTGCATCCGTACCGCTTGCTCAACGATATAGGACGGTAGTCCTGGAGGAATACCTTGAGTGAGGATGCGCTTGGCACTTTGAGTGATACCAATTCGCGTCTCCTTCCAAACCTCATCTGACAGATTGAGCAAAGAGACATCGTAGCGACGCCCCGATTCAGCAGCCAGCGGATCGGAGAGTTGACGTAATACTCGAGCGTAAGCCTGACGAGTACCTGATATCGATTCAATCAGTTTAGAAAATGCTTGAGGAGAGGACTGCTGGCGGTAGAGTTGCAGTTCGTTGACTGCCTGAGCAAAGAATAGATTGAGGGAATCTTCAGTCCGATTGGACAGCTCTCTTGGAGGCTTTAAGGGGTTAACATTTTCGCCGCTATCGACTAAAGCTAAAATAGCTTGCCATTCCCACTCCTTGGTCTGGCGCAGATATCCTTGGGTAGATTCCGAGAGGATAGCAATATCCACAAAGGGAAAAGTCCCGCTCATCTTGCGCAGTTCTTCCGCTTTATCGAGAGATTGCTGAAGCTCCTGGTAGATATCTTGGGTAAGCGAGTTGTTTAACATTAACACGGGGACAAAGCCTGTGCGTGCTGCCTTACGCTTTTCTTCCGTGGTTTTAGTGTCCTCGACGCTAGCATCAAATGGTGCCCGGATTGTTTGGGGAGCCGCTTTGCCGACATCGAGTTTTGGTTGATTGTAGAAACGGTTCCCCATTACACTGGTGAGAGAAACCACTGCCAGCACCCACAGGAGTTGGGGATAGTCTTTACGATTTTGACGCTTTGGAGAACGCTTCGTCTTCCTGTTTAGGTTTGACACAGTCACGGGCTTTGTTTCCTCCCCCGAAGCGGTGGTAGCGGAGCTGGGTTCAGACAATCGAAATAGCAACCAAGCACGAAGATGCTTAGATGTTCGCTGCAATTGGACGAGCGGCATGGTCAACGAATGGAGCGTTTTCATAGCACAGGACTTACCATTTCAGATGTCGGTAGCAGTGCGAGCGTAGGGCAGGCTTGCTGGAATTTTCGGTAGATTAATATAATTTATCCAAATGTACCTTTACTTACGGTAGTATCTGAATTTACTGCCAGAGTTTCATTTCCTTAGGAGGGCTGAAAGCTGCTCCGACGAGTAGCAGCAAATGTTGAACACCTGAGAGGGTTATCGTGGCTGAATCACATGCGGTGCTGCTACAGCTAACTGCTGGCACGGCTGGACGACTGAGATATCGTAAACGCCTGACCAAGCGGCCAGCAAGCGGTCTGCGAGTTGCAACTTCTGGATACCTGTAGTGGTGCGGTTAGCTGCCAATTGCCAGCCTGTAGGAATGCCAATAAAACCGTTATAAACGCCTGATAAAGTGCCAGTGAGTCCACAAGTAATCTTGGTCTGGTAGCGAATGCGAGCGGCACGCAGTAGACTAAGGCGGAAATCATCTGGGGTGTAGAGAAAACAGTAAAAGGCTAGGGCAATGGATGTGGCAGAATAATCCACTGGCTTACCCCCATGCGATCGCTCTCGCCGCAATTGAGCAAGTGTTGTATCTAGCCCCGCCCCCTTTTCGATTAGGCTTTGTACCTGTTCTAATTGTTGTACCAGAAACGTTTGAGAGGTTCCCAGATAGGCAATAGTTTGGGGAATCAAGGTCGCAACGTCAAGCTTTTCAGTCAAGGCAAGGGCGATGGCAAACGCTACCGCCAAAACTCCCTCCGACGCCTCAGCCTCGCCCTGCCAAACTGCTACCGCCTGTGGCAGGTGTTGCCGCAACTTGACTTGATCGTCGTGAAAAAATAGTGCGATCGGTAGCGTTGCTAGTGCCGTCTCACTACTACCAGCCGCAGATTTTAATGAGAGGAGAGACGGCTGCACCATACCCGAATGAAGCACCCAATCTTCTAAATCGAGCCGACCGCAGCGAATTAAGCTTTCAATACCACAATCGGCAATCCGGCTCCAATCAAAAAGGGTTGTACTAGACTGAGCATCTCCTGGTTGAGTCGGTGTTAGCATTGCTTTACCCGCAACTTGACCCGGAACGCTGTTACTGCTCAAAATTTTTCCTACGAAGCTGCCCAGTAATCCACCCCGAAATCGATTCAAAAGTGAGTACTGCATCAATTCCTGCTACTGGTCAACAAATATTCCCCATCTTTGCCCTAGTATGGCAAAAATTACGGGGCTAATTACCTATCCACAGCTAGAAGTAGAAGTCAAGCTGTTAGCTTAATCTAGGTTAACACTTCCGTAATAGGGTAGATTTGTAGCTGTACAATTCATGCTAAGTACGAATTAATTAATAATTGCTGAGAAAACTGACTTAAACTCATCCCCTCACTAAAGTATGCAGGACTTACGCACACTTGTCTCTCAAGCATCAATTGTAGGGGCATGGCATGCCATGCCCCTACTAGATGTGGTGTCTGTGCGTAAGTCCTGGTATGGCAATTTCGAGGGCAGAGAGAATAGCTTGTCTTCGTCTTCCCTATGGACTATCCCCTATTTCCTATTTTCTATTTCCCCGATTTTTGTGAGCGTGGAGCTGTTTCTCAAGGCTTCAGCTAACGGCGAGTTTGAGAGGTTATTATCACACTCCGTAATGGAATCGATGTCACTTCGCTCTACGGGATAACCCTCTTCCGTCACTTTCGGAAAATCACGCTCGAAGCTAAATTCCGAAAGCTTTCCTAGTGAAGGATTT
>JAIUYC010000467.1 GCA_020216575.1 Coleofasciculus sp. S288
CTCTATCGATAACGTCTTAGAGCAACGGGGACTCAGACGCTTCACCATTCCCAGTGGCACACAACCCTTACCTGAAAGCTCAACGTTTCCCAGCAGCGCCCAGACCCGCCCTCAGAATCCCACATTTCCCAGCAACGCCCAAGCCCGCCCTGAAAGCCCAACATTTTCCGGCAACGCCCAAGCCCGCCCTGAAAGTCCAACGTTTTCCAGCAACACGCAACCCATCCCTGCCAGCATAACTTTACCCAGTAACACGCAACCCCTACCTGGAAGCCCCCCGTTTCCCAACAGAGTCACCATCATTGAGAAGGTAAGGACTCTCAGCAATACAAGTACGAATTCTGGCGCCGTTGCTTTTCCTAGCGAGTAAAGAAGGTAGAGGGCAGGAGGCAGGAGGCAGAAGGGAGCTCTTGTGGTGGAGGCTTTAAGCCACCACCAATTGCAAGCCACCAAATCAAAGATTGTGGTGGGGGACTCAGGCCGTTGCTCCATGAGAATTCGCTAGAACGTAGACAGCAATTGAATAAAAATAAGCCTTCTGCCCTCTGTCGTCTGCCTTCTGACTTGAAAGTGCCACTTTCATAATTGGTGGTGAGCGAAGCGAGCGCTCATGACGACTGCCTTTCAAGTTCATCTTCTAGTTTTGGAACCCCACCCTCTCCAAGCGGCTTGTAAAAATTTTGCCAATCAATAAATCAGGAACCTGCTATTGTAGACTTTTGTAGTAAGGATGCCTGCTTGCGCGTCCCTAATCTTTTTGTGGGGATGTGTTTAGTTTGTACCAAACAAGGCAACATTTCTTCAAGAGGGTTTTATTCATGGGATTGGTTATTGCCACAGTTAACATGAAAGGCGGTGTTGGAAAGACAACTCTCACCGTCAACTTGGCTACTTGCTTGGCAAAAAATCATGGAAAGCGCGTTTTAGTTTTAGATTTAGATACACAGATTAGTGCTACGCTCAGCTTGCTGCCACCACACGAGTTTGCAAAAATCAGGAGAGAAAAGCGCACATTAGGTCAATTACTTTATAAGCTGATTAAACCGAACAGTCGAATTAAACGGACGACTCCAGAAGCGATTAAATCCGATGTGTGTGAAGTCAAGGGTCTTGACTTATTGCCTGGAGATATTGACCTTTATGATGAATACTTAGTTTCTGAATTGCTCCATAATAAAGCTGTAAACGGAGACAATTGTGATTTCAGTGATGTTTGGAATGGGTTTGAGGAGCAATTAATTCAAAGTATTTTAGAACCTGTCATTGATGAGTATGACTTCATTTTGCTCGATTGCGCTCCTGGCTACAATCTTTTAACTCGCAGCGGAATTGTTGCTAGTGACTTTTACTTACTGCCAGCCCGTCCCGAACCGTTATCCGTTGTTGGCATCCAGCTTTTACAAAGACGGATTGCTCACCTTAAAGAAAGCTACGGGGATGATAGTACTATTAAGACCCAATTATTGGGAATTGTGTTTATTTTATCCTCAGGTGGACTCTTTGATCGGTATTACAAACAGGTCATGCAGCGAGTGACAGGAGAATTTAGTCCCACTGAACTTTTTGATAATCGCATTCCGATGGACGTTAATGTAGCTAAAGCCGTGGACTACTTTATGCCCGCCGTTCTCGCTACCCCCAATTCCTCTGGCTCTAAAGCATTCGCCAAGCTCACTGAAGAAGTTATACAGAAAGTAGCACATCCTGAAAGGCTGAGCCAGAGTACACCAAACGAGATGAGTTTGGCTAATCTCGAATAACACGTAAAAAGATGCTATTGGCGAATCAGGTAACCAGCATTTCCTCCCTTCCCTTCTCAAGATTACCTATCACTTATTTACCTCTGCGCCCTCAGTGTCCTCTGCGGTTTGCTCGAAAAATAGGTATTCTTTAAGCGGAACTCAAACCTCCATCATTCAACTTCAGAACTGGAAACTTCGACCTCATACCAAATCCGCTACGATTGCCCTCTTTTTGAACAAACCACAGAGGCACAGAGTTCGCAGAGGAGAGAACACGGAGACAATTACAAGATAAAAGGGGTTTTGGATACCGATGGTTCTCCCGTACTTGTGGTGGAAAACCCAGTTTTTTGGGCATAGGGCATAGGAAATGCCTTATCCAGCAAGCATTTCCGCCAAATGATAAATTTTAGTTATCACCATAAGTACGGGAGAGCCATCAATTACCGCATTCAACTAAGATTTTTCTATCCGATGCATGCCTCTAGGGTTAAAATTGACCCACCAAGGCAGGGATGCAGCGATCGCAAAGTAGAGGATGCTCTGTTGATTCACCGACATGGACTGAGTAATTCCAGCAGCGATCGCATTTTTCTCCCTCAGCTTTCACCACACCCACTGCAAGCTTATCCGACTCCAGCTTGTAGGGAGCCTTTTGGATTGCTTCCGGTGACTGCAACACATCCACCTGAGACGCTAAGAATAGATAGCGCAACTCATCAACCCGATTGTCGTTAAGGCTATCTGATGGGTTGAGGGCTTCTAGGCACTGCCGCAACGCTTCGTCAGGGACGTAGAGTAACACCTTCGCCTCCAACGACGCTCCAATCATCTTCTCGGCCCTAGCTTGCTCCATCACTTTATTGACCTCAGTGCGGATGTTGCGTAGGGTTGCCCAGGATGCTGCCAGTTCCGGCTTTTTCCACTCCTCCTCCAGCTTCACCCAACCGGACTCAAACACTGACTTATTAGGTGTTTCATAGGGGAGGTACTGCCAGATATCCTCTGCCATGTGACATAGCACGGGTGCGATCGCTCGTGCTAAATTCTCTACAGCAATGGCCAGCACTGTCTGACAACTACGACGGCGAGGCGAGTCAGGAGCGCTGATGTAAAGTCGATCCTTGGCAATATCCAGATAGAAGTTCGACAAGTCCACCACGCAGAAGTTCTGCACCGTCTGGAAGAAGCGGAAGAACTGGTAAGTTTCAAACGCCTCTGTCACTTCCTCAAACACCTCCGTCATCCGGTGCAGCATGTAGCGGTCTAATTCCGGCAACTGCTCGTAAGACACGGCATGCTTAGCAGGGTCAAAGTCGTGCAGATTCCCCAACAGGAAACGCGCCGTATTACGAATCTTGCGATAGACATCCGACAACTGCTTGAGGATATTCTGACCGAGGGGAACATCGGAGGAATAGTCTACCGAAGACACCCACAGTCGTAGCACGTCAGCACCGTAAGGGGGTTCCTTCTGTTGGTTTTTACCTCCCTCAACAATCGTCAGTGGGTCAATCGTATTTCCTAACGATTTACTCATCTTGCGACCTTGTTCGTCTAAAACAAAGCCGTGAGTCAAAACTGTTTTGTAAGGAGCGATATTATGAGTTGCGACACTGGTGAGCAAGCTGGACTGGAACCAACCCCGGTGTTGGTCTGACCCTTCCAGGTACATATCCACGGGATACTTTAAGCCCTCCCGTTGCTCAGCGACGGCTGCCCAAGAGGAACCGGAATCAAACCAGACATCCATTGTGTCGCTGCCTTTGCGGTAGGTGCGACCATTGTTGCGGTAGTTTTCCGGCAACAGGTCTTCTACCGACAGTTCCCACCAAGCATCTGAGCCTTTTTCGGCAAAAATTGCCTGGACGTGGGCGATTGTCTCCTCGTTTAGCAGGGGTTCGTTGGTTTGTTCGTCGTAGAACACGGGAATTGGGACACCCCAGCTACGTTGGCGGGAGATGCACCAATCCGAACGATCCGCCACCATGGGGGTGATGCGGTTTTCTCCTTGGGGCGGAATCCATTGAACAGATGCGATCGCTTTTAGTGCCTCATCTCGGAATCCTTCTACCGACGCAAACCACTGCTCCGTTGCCCGGAAAATCGTCGGCTTTTTCGTGCGCCAGTCATAAGGATACTTATGGACATAAGGCTCCTCCTTCAGCAGCGCACCGACTTCCATCAATGCCTGAATAATTGCCTCATTAGCATCCTTGAGGACATTTAACCCTGCAAATTGTCCGGCTTCTGCGGTAAAATTGCCTAGGTCATCCACAGGCGAGAGAATTGGCAAACCATACCGCTGACCTACCACAAAGTCCTCTTGACCGTGTCCAGGAGCCGTGTGTACCAATCCTGTCCCTGACTCAGTGGTCACGTAATCGCCACCGATAACAACTGGACTCTCGCGATCGTACAACGGATGCTTATAGGTACTATGCTCCAATGCCCGTCCTGGCATCGTAGCTTTCACTGTCAATGGAGTCCCGAACTTTTCAGACAACTGCTCCACCAAATCCGCCGCAACGATTAGGTATTTGGGCGGAGTTTCTGTGCCAACTTGAACCACGGCATAGTTGAGATCAGGATTCACGGCAACCGCAAGGTTACCAGGAAGCGTCCAGGGTGTCGTCGTCCAGATGGCAACCCCCAGTTCGGGCAGGAATGGCTCTAATAACTCTTTGATGGCTGCTGCTGGTTGAGTCATCCGGAACGCCGCATACAGACTGCGCGATGTATGGCCTTCTGGATACTCCAACTCAGCTTCTGCCAGCGCCGTCTGAGAACTCGGACTCCAGTGAACTGGCTTCAAGCCACGATAGATGTAGCCCTTGAGCGCCATCTGACCAAAGACGCCGATTTGAGCCGCCTCATAGTCTGGCTTGAGTGTCAGGTAAGGATGCTCCCAGTCCCCCCACACTCCACAGCGCTTAAATTGCCCGCGCTGTTCTGCCATCGCTGCCAGTGCGAAGTCACGCGCTCTGTGGCGGAGTGTAAGCGGCGTCAAGTTTTGCCGTTCTTCGGGCTTCATGGTTTGCAGAACCTTCAGCTCAATCGGCAAAC
>JAIUYC010000468.1 GCA_020216575.1 Coleofasciculus sp. S288
AGTACCTTCGGTGCAAAATGACTTAGCACTGACACAGTTGGTGGAGGCAGCAGCGAGAGAAGCTTGGAGACACGAACGCATTCAAATTTTAACGGAACCCTCTCTGGGTGCTGAAGACTTCTCCATGTATCTGGAACAAGCTCCTGGCGCAATGTTTCGCCTCGGCGTCGGCTTCCACGATAAGCCCAACCACCCACTGCACCACCCCCAATTTGAAGTGGATGAATCGGCGATTGTAACGGGTGTTGTCACCCTCGCCTATGCAATCTACAAATACTGGCAGCAGGGTCATTAAGAGTTTCTGCCTATTGACAGATTAGCGATCGCAGCATTTTGACTAAGCTACGGTTAGCTAAACATTAGGAGAAATCTCTACGTATGGCATCCCGCACTCCTCTCAAAGGCTTAGAACTAGTTGATTGTGCAAGAGCTAATGCCAAGCAGGGAATCGAAACAGCTGCCGAATTGTGTGGCTATGGAGATAATCTCACAACCTTTAGTCAAGAATTGAAGCAGGCTTGCAACCAAATGGGGGTAAAAATTAATGAACTTAGCGACCTAATTACTGACCAAGATGACCTCATTGACACAGAGGGCGAGATTGTTGCTCCTGAATCGTCAACTCAACTCTAAACAAGAAGACAATCAGGGCTAGAAAGGCGATCGCTAATCCAAGAGGCAGTAACTCACAGAAGAATTTTAGGCGGTACGTTTAACGGGTTCCGGCTTACTGACGTTGAGCTTCATCAAGTTTTCATAAAGCCGGAAGTAACTTCAGCAACTCTTCACAGGGATATGGGTGTATTTAGCCCAATATTACGTCATCCTCCGTCGGCAGCTAAGGAAAGTAGGATATCCTGGATTTATACTAGTTCCTTACTAAAGGCTTGCGAAGCGAGGGTGCATTCGGCGGTGCGTTCCAACCAGAGCCAGTGTATTAAGCCGGGTGCTGATATCGAAAGCTTGAGTTCCAGCACGGACAACGCCCCATCGGTAACGCTGAATGAGCTACTGCTTAAATCCTGCCTGTCCTCAGCCAAAAAATCCGATGCACGTCAATGTTTGTCAGACGTGTGGTTCCAATCTGCTGTTGCGCGATCGCTATCGTGTCCTTAGGGCTTTAGGTCAAGGGGGCTTTGGAGCCACCTTTTTAGCGCAAGATGAATCCCTTCCCGGCAATCCGCTTTGTGTCATTAAGCAACTCCGTCCCGCGACGACGGTTCCCCACGTTCTACCAATGGCGCGGGAGCTGTTTGAGCGAGAAGCCAAAACCTTAGGAAAGATCGGCAATCATCCCCAAGTCCCAACGCTGTTAAATTACTTTGATGACAATGGGCAGTTTTACTTGGTGCAGGAGTTCATCAGTGGCTCGACCCTACAGCAGGAGGTTAAACGACAAGGTTCGTTCTCGGAAGCAGGAGCAAAGCAATTTTTAAGTGAAATCCTGCCACTGCTTCAATACATCCACAGTCAACACGTTATTCATCGAGACATCAAACCCGCTAATTTAATTCGTCGCGAACAAGATCGAAAACTGGTCTTAATTGACTTCGGTGCCGTTAAAAATCAAGTTAACCCAACGACTACCAACAACTCAGACCAGACGGCTTTAACAAATTTTGCGATCGGAACCCCAGGCTTTGCACCTCCTGAACAGATGGCACTGCGACCGGTTTATGCTAGTGATATTTATGCCGTGGGAGTCACTTGCATTTACCTATTAACAGGCAAATCACCAAAAGACCTTGATTACAATCCCTCAACGGGAGAAATGGTCTGGCAGAAATACATTCATGTCAGTGACCATTTTGCTGAAGTCTTGAAAAAAATGCTGGAGGCATCTGTCCGACATCGCTATCAATCAGCAAGCGACATTCTAAGAGCGCTTGACCTGTTGCCTTATGTCGAAGACTTGGAAAAGGGCTTAGCCACTCAACCCAATAATTCACACTCTTCATCTCAGTCCAACAGCTATCCCTTCTACTCAGGAGAATTTGATTCACAACTTTCTCCGTCATCCCCGTCATCTGCCACAACAAAGTTAGCAATGCAAATTCGAGCCAGGCGTGCTCGCAAAGAACGAAGCGGGCTCTACACCTCAGATGGACAGAGCGATCGCGGTCTGGCCGGCCACCGGGTTTCTGTCACTTCAGTCCGTGGCAAAGACTCGACCACAGGCAAGGCAAAGCCTCCTGCGAAATTAGATGTCAACGGTCTTTTAACAGCTTATATGAAGGGTCGAAGGGATTTTGCCGCTCAGGATTTGAGCGGTCTCGACCTTCACAAAGTCAACTTAGCGGGAGGGATTTTCCATCAAGCGAAGTTGGTAAGAACTAATTTCCAGGGCTCGGATTTGTCCAATGGTGATTTTGGGCGGGCTAGTTTGAATCGGGCAAATTTACGCGATGCCAATTTGGGGCGAGCTTACTTAAGCTATGCAGATTTAGAAGGAGCTGATCTGCGAGGCGCAGATCTCAGCTATGCCTACCTCAACCATGCAAATCTTAAAGGGGCAAATCTGTGTGGCGCTAATCTCTCGAATGCCAAGATTACTGAGGAACAGCTAGCACAGGCAAAGACTAATTGGGCGACAGTTTTACCGAATGGAAAGCGAGGCTTCTGGTAACAGAGAGACAAGCTTTTAGAGATTTCCCCAAAAACAACATGAGAGTTGTTTTTTACTGCTTTAGAAACACATTAATTGTTTATTTTTAAAATTGAATAAAACTAAACTTTTCTATCCATTCTAACATTAAATCATTTCAGTTTGATAGTCTGCTTATTAGGGCTTATTAGGTTCATTCTGCAACGCGAGTCAGTACGTTAGGTATAAATTACGCTTAACAGGAGGCAGATAAAATGGAAGCCCAAACAGCAACTGTTGCAACTTTTAAGTCACCTCTCTACATTGCCTGGGAAATTACTCATAAATGTAATGCCAATTGTCTTCATTGCTATTCCAATTCCAGCTCAAGTGCGGATATCAGCAATGATTTGTCCACACAAGAGGCACTATCTGTTATCGATCAACTCGCTGAGGCAGGGTTACTGATACTCGCCTTTTCTGGAGGCGAACCTATGCTACGTCAGGATTGGCGTGAATTGGTGCGACATGCGGTTGATCAAGGTTTATCGGTAAACATAGGGACGAATGGTTCATCGATTACTGCACAAATTGCCCAAGAATTAAAAGACCTTAACGTACACAGTGTCACCGTTAGTATTGATAGTCACCTTCCTCAAGTTCATGATGCTTTTCGGAAACTCCCAGGACTTCATCAACATGCCATTAAGGCGGTGCAACGGTTAGTTGAAGTAGGAGTACGAGTTGTGGTTGGCTTCACACCTACAAAAATCAACTGGCAGCATGGGTGGCAAGTTATAGAACTTGCATACCAGTTAGGAGCTGATGCGGTGAACCTGTCCGAGTATGTACCTGCCGGTCGAGGCACGATTGATCTTGCTTTGTCTCCCACACAATTGCGCTCTGTTCTTGAAGAATGGATAAACCTACGTGAGGTTTATCAGGGACGAATTCAGGTCATCTGGCATGATTGTCGCGTCGGCATGCTTGTCCCCGAATCAGAACAACGGAAGTATGTGGGCTGTGGAGCAGGAAGACTGGTTGCTCGGATATTGCCAGATGGTACTGTAACCCCTTGTGTCTTCTTGCCAACACCTATCGGCTCATTTCGACAAAGCCAGTTTAGTGAGATATGGAATGACTCCAATTTGCTCAGACAGTTCCGTGAAAGACAATCTCACATTCAAGGAAATTGTGGACAGTGTGAACACCTACTTACGTGTGGAGGCTGTAGGGCAGTGGCTTACGCTTATAGCGGTGGTGATCCACTAGCAGGTGACTGTCATTGCTGGGTAAAACCAGAACTTGAAAGTAGCTTAATTCGGCTGACAGAGGGCGAAGGGTTGCCTGTGTAATTAGGCTATGTCCAATGAACACACGCTTCTATGTAATGAGGTGCGTTATGGATACAATTCTGACGGATGAAGCAGTATTAATACCAACTACGTGGTGTGTTGTTCGAGAACAAGAAGAAGAGTTCCTAATTTACAACCGCAAGACAGATGAATTGCACCTGTTACCGCCAACTGGATACTTGACCTTTCGGCTTTGTAACGGTGTAAATACTGTGGCAGACATTGAAAAGCAGCTTGCTTCTGAGTTGAGCGATTGCTCATCCAACTTACGAAGTATTCTACATGACTTTCTTAACAAACTCATTGTTCGGGGAATTGTGGAGGTGGAAGATGGGTAGATCGATGAACCCAGGAAGTTTTCGCCCAAGCAGCCCCTTCCATATGGTTTGGTTGGCAACCAATAGGTGTAATGCCCGTTGTGCTCATTGTTCGTCTAATTCTTCTACTCCCTATCCAGACGAATTGAGTCAGGAAGAAGCATGTGATTTGATGGATCAGTTTGCAGAAGCAGGTGTCGTAGACTTAGCGATTTCTGGAGGAGAACCTTTATTACGGCAAGACTTGTTTGAAATCATTGCTCATGCTCGGAGTCGAGGTCTTTCTGTAGGAGTCGGTTCTAATGGTGCCGTTCTTAGCCAGGAAACAGCGATTCGGTTAGTAGAAAGTGGCATTAATCGTTTTCAGGTGAGTTTAGATGGACAAGCTGCTGAACATGAGGCACTGCGTTGTTGGAACGGTCTGTTTGATCGTGCACTGCAAATGATTCAGAGAGCGAGAGAGGTTGGGTTGCGAGTGCATGTCTGCTGTACGATTAATCGCCTCAATTGGCAAATACTAGAGTCCTTCACTGAGCTTGTTTCTAGGCT
>JAIUYC010000469.1 GCA_020216575.1 Coleofasciculus sp. S288
TTTTGAAGTTCTTTACTTATCTCGATAAGCTGAGGAGAAATTTCTTAACACTTAGCGGAAGGGAGTAAAAATACTTAATGACTTACCGAGGGGTGACGCTGGTTAGCATCTGAACCAAACCCCCTGGAGATAGATATATTAATAATCGGGACGCTTGGGCGTCTGCGGGTGAACGATGTGGAGCAAAATCCTCGCTAGGAATGCAAAAAAGCCAAACTGATAACGACCTAACTCAACCGTCTAATCCTGAACCATTAAATTTGAATGGAGTTGCACAGAAAAATACTTTTGCTGCTAACGTCCAGAGCTTAGGACTCAATCAAATTCAGCGACATGTGTTTCTATGCGCAGACCAGACCAAGCCTAAATGCTGCTCAAAAAAAGCAGGTTTAGAAGCATGGGAGTACTTGAAAAAACGTCTCCAAGAGTTAAAACTTGACCAGTCAACAGAGGCTCAACCAAGTTTGATCTTTCGCACAAAAGCTAATTGTCTGCGAGTTTGTGCTCAAGGACCGATTATGGTGGTCTACCCGGACGGCGTCTGGTATCGCAACGTCACGCCGGAAGCGATCGAACGGATTATCAAAGAGCATCTGATTGGTAATAAAGTGGTTGAAGAATACGCTTTCTTAATTCATCCGTTGCCAGAGATTGTTCCTTCTTGTGAAAAAGACTTCCCGGAGATAGTGCAGGCAGAACTTCCACATCAACACAGTGCCAACCCTGATGTTGAAATAGGTTTAGAACAAGGTACAGGTCAATGATAGGTGACCAGCCATGTATTTTTAACAATTATTAACCCGATGGGGTCAAGCTAGTGCCAGTTCAATCTGACTTAATTTGCCACAAAGTATCATCCTACTTTAAGTTTTCCAAGTCCAATGAATTAATAGGCTACAGGTTTTCTGACCTTGCGTGCGATCGCTAAATTTTCAGGTCAGCGAAGCGTGAGAAATGTTAAAAACACCAGATTGCTTGCTTTATACGCCACTCGCGTTCCGACTCTAGTGTGAGACAGACTTTATTCTCAGATAATAAATTGGTAGTGGCTGATTTTGTAGCGTCCAAGCAGTACAGCTGGTAATACAGAAGAAAGTATTAGCCCATTGTGAGTAAACTAGGCATGACGAGTGTCACAGTATGAAAGAAACCGGCATCAGAGATAACAAGCGACTGCTGCTAATTGATGATGACCCCAATCTTATCCTGCTAGTCAAGGATTACCTGGAGTTTCGGGGCTATGAAGTCGTCACGGCTGAAAATGGTCGAGAAGCACTAGACGTTTTGGAGCAAGACCTTCCTGACATGATCATTTGTGATGTAATGATGCCGGAGATGGATGGCTATGCCTTAGTAGAACACGTTCGCCAAGACCCTCGCACGAGCTGGATTCCTATTCTATTTCTGTCAGCGAAAGGTCAAAGTCAAGACCGAGTTAAGGGTCTTAACACGGGGGCAGATGTCTACATGGTCAAGCCCTTTGAGCCAGAAGAACTCGTAGCCCAGGTGGAATCATCCCTGAAGCAAGCCAATCGTTTGATGCATCATTCAGGAACAGGCACTGACGAGGCATCCAAAATTCAGGTTCCTTTCGATGTTGAGCTAACTCCCACAGAACTCAAGGTCGTCCAGTTCGTGGCGAGGGGTATGGCGAATCGGGAAATTGCCGAGCAACTGAATGTGAGTCAGCGGACGATTGAAAGCCATGTTTCTAACATGTTGGGCAAAACAGGTCTGCACAACCGCACAGAGTTAGCACGTTGGGCGATTGAGAGCAGCAAAGCTTAGAAGAGCGAAGATCATTGAGCAATTAAGATTCGGGTCAGGGCTGTTAAGTAGGTCTGTGAAGTTAAATATCATGCTTTGTGGGTTGAGTACAGGGCGTAGGGGATAGGGAATAGGAAAAAACAAGTGACATTGATTTATGCCCATCTACTTGATAGGTAGTAGTTAGTAGTCAACTGACCCACTAACCACTAACCACTAACCGTCATTTTCACTAATCAATCTGAATCGATGTCGGTGCTGAACCGCTTGCCTCGGTAGAATTCAAGGGCTTACGATAGTCAGCGTAGAGGCGATCGCGCCAGTCGAAAAATGGTTCGTAAACGCTACTATCAGCCAAGCCGGGAATTCCTTTTCCTCGGATGTCTTCGGGCAAATCAAGGTACGAACCAGACGGAAACTTGAGCAGCATGCTTAAGCCAGCCACAGCAAAATCAGCCAAACAGGGGTAGTCTGTCACCAGATAAGGACGATCCAGTAGCAGTAAGCTAAGGGCTTCTAGGTCTTGCTTGAGGTCGTCTTTCGCCTCTTTGACCGCATCCGGACCGAAACCAACTCCAGTCCCCAGAATGTCAAGCACTTCTGAGGGGACTGCACCCACTAAAGTTTTGACGAAATCAGGCGTTGTATTGGGCAGAATGGATGTCCGGAACCCTTGATTTTGACTTAACGCTCCATAAAACACCTTGCGGCTTTTGATGCCAATCGATGCATCTGCCCACTCTTCCATGAGCAAGCACAGTCCCCGTTCTTTGGGATCTACAGGAATCAGGGGCTTGTCGGGATACTTGCGATCCAAGTACATTGCGATCGCAGTCGAATCACTAATCACTGTATCCCCATCTTTCAAAACTGGCACTCGTCGCTGCCCCGACAGTCGGAAGAGTTCTAGCTGCCCTACTCCCGGTGTTACTTCAATCTTGCGATACGCCAGTCCTTTGTAATCCAGAATGAGCCGCACTTTTTCAGAGTATTGCGACAGCTCAAATTGGTACAGCTCTAGCATTGTGTTATCTCCTCTTTATTTTGGGGACATTGTCACTCTAACGCTTCCAGGTTACTGCTTGTCGCCTGCAAGTTCAGCAACTTAACTGCTTCCACCTTACTTTGCTGCTAATTCTCTCCTTACGATACGGTTTGAGTTGCGCGGCAAACAAAATTGAATAGTCAAGGATTTAGACAGAAAAAGTTTGAATTTTAGTCAGGTTAGAGCCAAATTTTCAAGTCCAGTTTACCCCTGAATTAGTAAAACTAAATTTTTTTTGAATATTAATGGAAAATCCCCCACGGATCGAGATGGGGGATAAGTGCTAAGCAACAAATAAACAAACAAGGCTTATGAAGAGATTTAAGCAGCTCGGCGAGTCACTAAGCCCCAGATAAAGATGAGGATGATGGCTCCGAGAATCGCGAAGAGAATACTAGGGATGCTCAAAGAGCCTGCCAAAGCTCCCCCGCTTGTCCCCAATAACAGATTACCCAGATAACCACCAACCAGAGCGCCTAAAATACCTAGACCAATCGTTGCCAGGATACCACCGCCTTGATGACCGGGGTAGATGGCTTTAGCGATCGCACCAGCAATCAGACCTAGAATAATCCACGCAATAATACCCATTTGTTCTTCTCCCTTTTTGATACAACGTTTCTCTTGTCCCTTTGTTATGTTCAGAATATCAAGTTGAACAAAAAGATCACCTCTATCAGAGGGTATAATCGAAAGGCAGAGAACTATTAAGCACTTCTTAATCTTTTCTAACTCAATAGGAAGAATCTCTTCGCTCTTTTTGTTTCATACTTAGCTGTTTAATCCCTTAACGCTATGAAGCGTTTGATCAGCAGAATAAATCATTATCCTCAGAGCGAGGTGAGAAGCTGGCTTCTTTCAGCCCAGCTATTCCTGATTGAGGAATAGCTAGACTGTAATTTAGGCAACTCGCTGTAAAAGTGTTAGCTCGATCGCTTTTCCGGGCTGAGGCTCGATAACTTGGGTGGGTAGGTTTTGCTGTGCTAAGCGCGATCGCAAGTCATCAACGTTACCTACAGTGCGAAGCATAGAAGTCAGGAATCCTTGATAATGGACGTTCCCACCAACGGCTGTCGGGAGAAAAACCTGGGGTCGCAGCCATTGAGCCAGCTCTAAAGCCGTTGTATTTCCCTTGATAATCGGTCCTGCTAGCGGCAGTTCCAGGTTCACTACCGGACTAATCACAACATCTACAGGTGCATACTCTTTTAACTCTGAAGGAGGAAAGCCATGGGGTTCATAGTAAAGTGTTGTGCCGCTATCCAACTGCTTTAGGAGATAGGAGTTTTCCAGTTGTAACCCAATTGGTGCTCCTGGTAACGCTCGGATTTGGATTGTATTGGCTAACGTGAAGGTCTGCCCTGGAGTCAAAGAAGTCACTTGGGTATAACCCAATTGCTTTACCACCTTAGCCGCATTGGCAGAGGCAACGACAGGAATTGTCTTGTCCAACTGCTCTAGGGTTGGTCGGTGGGTGTGGTCTTCCAAACCCTGAGACAGAAGAATCAGATCAATGTTGTCTGGAATGGAACCAAGCGACTGGGGGCGCTCACCTTTGAACAGCCAGTCGAGATTGCCAAAGACTAAAGGACCGACTAGCCAGGGGTCTATCAGGATTCGTTGCCGCCCTAGTTCAACCAGCCAACTATTCGCTCCAAAGTACGTGAGGTGCATGTAGCTTAGGAAATAAATTTTGCTTACGTTACAAATTGTAAAGGAGACACGCTTGATTTAGATGCGATCGCGCTCACTGCGTAAGTCTAAATTGTGGGAACCTTTAAACTCATCCCCCCACTTCAGGATACTGGTGTGTTCGTGACATCCTCTGACGCTATATTCGTAGAATTAGCATCAGAGGATATCACGTCATCAGTTGTGACTAACTCTTCTGGTTATATATTTTTCTTTCTCAGTACTGTCCCCCTTGTCCCCCTTGTCTTCCTTGTCTCCAAGAGTCCCTTCTCAAAACAATTTGTGCAACTTT
>JAIUYC010000470.1 GCA_020216575.1 Coleofasciculus sp. S288
GCGTGGCGAATTTTGTGAAGTCCCGGAATATCTGTTTTTTCGACGAATTCATGAAGGGAATTCAATTCACAAAGGAAAAGACCAGAAAGCAAAGGTCACTGACGAACAACTGGCAGCTTGGTTCGATCCCAAAAATAGGGGCAAACTGATGCTGCCAAAATGGAGGCGCTATTACGAGTATTTCGTTGCTGTGAACCATGCTCAATTGAGCTGGAACGAACGCATCAACTGCTACCTACAAATGTTGCGACGTTTGTTTATTTCTCCAGGTTTCCTAGTAAGGGTGCAAGGAATGATTGCAGATTTGACGAAAGTTACCAGGTTGCTTCCCTACCTTTTACTAGGGCGGCGGCAAGAGTCAACCAAAGTTGTAGAAACGAGGAAAAAGGCTGCATGAAAGTAGCTATTTTAGCCGGGGGGCTTGGCACTCGCCTTGCCGAAGAAACAGAGGTAAAACCAAAGCCGATGGTGGAAATTGGTGGAAAACCGATCCTCTGGCACATCATGATGCACTACGCCCATCACGGGTTCAAAAATTTTGCCCTTGCCCTCGGCTACAAGGGTGAGGTGATTAAAAAGTACATCGCGGATTATTGCTCATTAAATAGCAATCTCACCATAAACTTGCAAACCGCCCAAATCTACATGCATGGCGGGTGTCGCCCCGATTGGATTGTTGATTTGGTGGATACCGGCATGCATACCCAAACCGGCGGTCGAATGAAGCGCCTTGGTCCCTTTTTAGGGAATGAGACATTCATGATGACCTATGGAGATGGGGTTTCCAATGTGAATTTGCCCGATTTGCTGGCGTTCCATCGCTCTCATGGCAAATTGGTGACGATGACCGTCGTACACCCACCCGCACGCTTCGGTCACATAGAACTCGATGGCGACCAAGTGGCGGAATTTTCTGAAAAGCCCCAAACCAGTGAAGGCTGGATTAATAGTGGCTTTTTTGTGATTGAACCAAAGGCACTGGATTACATTGATAGCGATGATATGCCTTGGGAAAAAGAACCTCTAGAGCGATTGGCAAAAGAGGGGCAAATCATGGCCTATCGGAATAATTCGTTCTGGCAGTGCATGGATACACTGCGTGATAAACGAACACTCGAAACGATGTGGCAGAGTGGTAGCGCACCATGGAAAGTTTGGGAGGATCGAGATGCGTTTGATAGTAACGGGTCACAAGGGCTATATCGGAGCGGTGATGGTGCCTATGCTATTACGCGAGGGGCATGAAGTAGTCGGTATCGATAGCGATTTATACGAACAAAGCACCTTTGGAGAAGGGCTGCAAGAAATTTCAGAACTGAGAAAGGATATCCGCGATGTTGAGGTATCGGATCTGCGAGGATTTGATGCCATACTCCATTTAGCAGGTCTATCCAACGACCCTCTGGGCAACCTAGACCCTAACTTAACTTACGAGATTAACCATCTCGCGTCCGTCCATTTAGCTAAATTGGCGAAAGAAGTCGGTATCGAGCGCTATCTCTTCTCATCCTCCTGTAGCACCTACGGCGCTGCCGGTCAGGATAGCGTCACCGAAGAAGCGCAATTTAATCCTGTCACCCCCTACGGACACTCAAAAGTCCTTGTCGAACAGGACGTAGCGAAACTCGCGGATGATAGCTTCAGTCCAACATTTCTCCGCAACGCTACAGTTTATGGCGTCTCGTCACGCCTGCGTTTTGACTTAGTTCTCAATAACTTGGTGGCTTGGGCAACGACGACTGGACGTGTCTATATTAAGAGCGACGGCACTCCTTGGCGTCCCATTATTCACGTTGAGGATGTCGTGCGAGCGTTTATCGCGGTGTTGAATACACCCCGTGAGGTCGTCCACAACCAAGCGTTTAATGTGGGCAGTAGCGAAGAAAACTATCAAGTGCGCGACCTTGCCGACATTACCCAGAAAACCGTTCCAGGTTGCGAAATTGAATATGCCGAAGGCGGGGAACCAGATAAGCGCTCGTATCGCGTGGACTTCAGTAAAATCCAGCGTTTGGTTCCGGAATTTCAACCCCAATGGAATGCCCAATTAGGGGCAAAGCAACTGTATGAAACCTATCAGAAAGTCGGGTTGCGTTTAGAGGATTTTGAAGGCCCGCGCTACAAGCGGATTGACCAAATCAAGCTGCTGATGGCTGCTGACCGTATAGACAAGACATTGCGTTGGAGGAGTTACGTAGACGCATGAGCGTATTCACCCAGGAACGTCTCGCAGGAGACAATGCAGCTACCGTTCGGGGCAACTGCCGCTTCTGTAGCTCCCCGTTGCGCCATAGTATGCTCGATTTGGGAATGTCGCCCCCGTGCAACAGCATTCTGAAGTTCGAGCAGTTGAACGAGATGGAAGCGTTCTATCCGCTTCAGGTGTTTGTTTGCGATCGCTGTTTTCTCGTACAGTTGCTAGAGTACGTCCCTCGTGAAACTATCTTCAACGACGAATACTCCTACTTCTCCTCCTATTCAGATTCCTGGTTACAACACGTCAAGCGATACACCGAAGCCATGGTGGAGCGTTTTGGCTTGAACGGACAAAGCCAGGTGGTGGAACTTGCCAGTAACGATGGTTACCTCCTGCAATACTTTGTCGCTCAAGGTGTTCCAGTTCTGGGTATCGAACCCTCGGGTAACACGGCTGAAGTGGCCATCCAAAAAGGCATCCCTACGCTTGTGAAATTCTTTGGACAACAAACAGCTCTTGGACTCGTTGCCGAAAACAAGCAAGCCGACCTCTTGCTAGGAAATAATGTACTCGCTCACGTCCCCGACCTCAATGATTTTGTGGCGGGGATGAAAATCCTGCTCAAACCGCAAGGCGTGATTACGATGGAATTCCCCCATCTCATGCGCTTGATGGAGGAAAATCAGTTTGACACCATCTACCACGAACACTTCTCCTACTTCTCCTTCACCACCGTTGAACAGGTGTTTGCCAAGCACGGCTTAACCCTATTTGATGTTGAGGAGTTGCCGACTCACGGCGGCTCGTTAAGAATCTACGGCCGCCATGCTGAAGATACCTCTAAACCAGTAACTGAGCGAGTCACCGAGTTAAAAGCCAGAGAAGAAGCAGCGGGTTTTACTCGCCTTGAACATTACTTTACCTTTGGTCAAAAGGTTAAAGAAACCAAACGCAAGTTGTTAAATTTCCTGATTACCGCCAAGCGGGATGGAAAAACTATAGTGGGTTATGGTGCCCCGGGCAAAGGGAATACCCTTCTTAATTACTGTGGCATTCGTACCGATTTTGTAGACTATACAGTTGACCGCAGTCCCTACAAACAGGGAAAATTCCTCCCCGGAACTCATCTACCCATCCTTCATCCCGATGAAATCCAAAAGACTAAACCAGATTATCTGCTCATTCTGCCGTGGAACCTTAAGGATGAAATCATGAAGCAGATGTCTTACATCCGTGACTGGGGAGGGCAGTTCGTAGTCCCTATTCCAGAAGCAAAAGTTTATCCGTAAAGGTTTTACTGTTTCTTTTGCCCTCAGGGATTAACTCAAGGCATACAACCTGTTTTTTAAGACTGTATGCCTTGTTTACAAGTCTTAGTTTCACAGACGCTGAGCATCTATACAGAGTGCAGGTTCCCTCACATTCATTACATCTCCTATCAATTTAAGGAGATAAAGTACAAGGGAAACGCATTCCAACGATTAAACGCTTGGTAGTTTTAACGATTTTTTTATTCGAGGCGCTATGAGTGAAATCTCTGAAAAAGAGACAGCTTCATCTGTTATTGAATCTCCGAATGATACCCCTTTAGTCTCTGTTATTATTCCTAGCTTCAACCGAGCTAATTATCTTACAGAGGCTGTTGAAAGCGTCTTAAAACAAACCTTCATAAATCTTGAATGTATTATTGTTGACGACGGCTCTACTGATAACACTCGCCAAGTTAGCGAGGAGCTAATGAATCAGGATGCAAGGGTAAAATATTTATACAAGCAAAATGGTGGAGAGTCGTCCGCCAGAAATTTCGGTGTTGAAAATGCGAGGGGAGAATGGATACAGTTCTTAGATTCAGATGATTGGTTACATCCGGATAAAATCAGATTTCAGCTCAGCCACTTAAAGGGTAGCAAGGAAGATGATATAGTATTTTATTCGGATTATGAAATTGTTTTTGAATCGGAAGATAATACTCGCCCTCGCAAACACAAACCTTTGATTCTGGGACTTTTAACAAAAGATCAGTGGCTGGAAAGATTTTGTTCTTCAATCGGACTCCAGGTAGCTTGTCTACTCTTGAAACGAAAGCTTTGTCTTCAAACCAAATTTACTGAAAAGCTGCGATTTGGACCAGATTCAAAGTTTCACGTCGATCTTTTAATGAAGGGGAACAACTATACATATACCCCAATTGTAGGTTTGTTTCATAGAAAGCATAGTTCTAACATTACGGGTAAGGTATATGAGTGGCCACCTGGAATGAAAAAGGATGCTATTCGATTCATGCTGATGGTAGAAGAAGAATATCAAAGCCTAAAACAGCTCTGTCAACTGGGTTGGGTTTACTTTCTCAAGCGTGCAATTAGAGATGCAGATAAAGAGATGTTTGATGAAGTCATAAAACATCTACAAATGCCAGTTAGTCTTGACAAGATAAAGTTGAGTAATCGGTTTCAAATAAAGTTACTCTACTATATCAGACTTTATGTACCCAATCCTAAAGCCCTATTGGAGTTCTATCGGAGCATACGCCAACATTGGTATAGTAAATCATCAATTTAACTCTTACTCATCTTCAACTTTATTGTGATATTT
>JAIUYC010000471.1 GCA_020216575.1 Coleofasciculus sp. S288
CTGTGCAGGTCAGCTTGGAAAAGGTCTGCTCCTTGCAGTTGAGCAGCGCTGAGGTTGATTCCTTGTAGTTTGGCGTCACGGAGGTTTGCCCCCCTGATGTCCGTATTACTTAAGTTGAGTCTCTGATTTTCCGGATCTTTCTCCGAGTCTCGTCGTCCGATAACGGTAAGGGCTGCTTGAATATCATCACCAATATTTTGCGATCGCTCCTCCTCCCCTTCCTCTTCTTCTCTTCGAGGAGCATTTGCTCTAACAAAAGCTGCTAAATACTGCATAATTGTCCAGTGGTCTGTTGGGGAATCCTTAGCAATCCTTTCTAGGGCATAAATTGCGCCTATACGGACATGGAGCTTATTACTTCCAAGCTGGTCAATTGATTTAGAAAAGCTAGAAAAGCACTCTCGAATCGAATTAGCTTTGATGTTGTGAGATATCTCTAAAGTATTCTCTCTTTTGTCCTGCTCAGAACTTAGCTCACTTTCTGATGAACCAAGCACCTCTTCTGATTCTTGGTCAGGCTTGGCAGCTTCTCCTAAATCAGCAAAATCTCGCCACTCTAAATTCAATTTCTGACAAATTTCTACAAAAGTCGCATAGTCAACCGGCTTGCCGTTTAGGAAATTCCGTACTGTAGAGTCAGCCAATCCTACCGCTTCAGCTAAATCTTTTTGACGGGGAAAGCCGTTATGCTTAACAGCTAATTTGACTCGTGGAACTAAATCTGAACGAACCCTTATTGAACGTGGCATTGCTCATGAAATAGGAAGTCTATTCAGAGCATAACGCTCTTTCAGGAGTGTTAGTCGTTGATAAGTCGGCGATAAGTCGGCGGTGAGACAGCTTTACTCAACGCTGAACTCGGCGTTCATGGAAGTTTGATGGGGTTGTACCAATAAAAGACAACCTTGCCATGAAAAAACAAAATTCCAAGTTCTTGCTGAGACTTCTGCAATCTATCTCATCCATTTTGATGAAAGAAGTAGATCCCGACTTTTTGCTTGAACTCTTGCAAATCTCCTCTGCCGTCATTTCACTAGTCCTTGTATCGCCTACAGTTGGGCTGATAGCAGGTGGAGTTGCTGTCTATTGCCTGCTCGACAAAAGCAAGGATGATGACAGAAAGCAGCAATAGGTAAATCTGAGAGAGCGATCGCGCCTCATTCTGCCAGTCAAAACGCGATCGCTATTCAGAATCCGGTTCCACTTCCCAAGTGCAGGTAACCCATGAGTTCAATGCCTGGAATCAGTCCTAAACCTGGTAAGAGTACCATTATACAGAACTCACTTTTATCTTTGAACGACTCAAAAAAAGCAGCGGGAGAAATGTGAAAAAACTCTGCGAGTCGGCGAATGTGAGTGGCTGTGAGTTGGCGCTGACCATTTAATACTGCCGATACAATGGACTCAGTTTTGAAAATAGGAACTAAATCTTTCTGCCGCAAATCGAATTCATCCAGCAGAGCTTTGATTAGCTCTACACCATGAATATCAGGTATAGGTTCATGCTTTTGTTCATACTCATAGACTAAAGTACCTAGAACATTGAGGTAATCTTGTTCGTCTGGTGTTAGCTGTCTGCGATCAATCAGTGAATCGATAACTTTTTGTGTCGCCAATAATTCTTCTTCAGAACTGATGGGTCGCGGGGGAAAGGCTTTGAGTAATTCAAGATATGCGTTAGGACTCCGTGAACCAAGCGTCGTTTTTCCAGTTTTGTTTATCATATTCCGCATGAGTTAGTACATGGCGGATAAAGACTTTTTGATACTCGTAATCTACTAAAGCAATAAGTCGATATTTATTGCCGCCAATGTTAAATACTATAAGATTGGAAACTAGATCAGCTGAGGGGAAGAGTTGGCGTAACTCAGCTAAGTTCTGCCATTGAGCTAGAGTTGTGAGTTTGTACCATAACCGTAGGCTCGTTTCTGCATCAGGGTGCTTTTTCCAGAACTGTGTGAGTCTGGAGCGAGTGATGATATGCATAAATTAGTGAACGATAAATAATCATATGATGTTGATCTCTATTGCTTGAATTACTACTGATGGCATCTTAGCAAATTGCGAATTTATTGTAAACTCACATTTTGCGCTAGAAACCTGTGCAGGCAAGTTTGATTTTGTTAGGAATGCGCCTTTAATGGAGGCTGAAGCGTTTGTTTTGCAATAGCTGGACAGTAATATAGGGACACGATATATCGTGTCCCTACTATTGGCGGTTTAGAGACAAATTTGCGTCAGTCCTGACTACTTTGCAAAACGGTAAGCCAGGAATGGAATCAACATCTCTGCACGGCTTAAACCTCCGTGAACCCCAGCGATAATAGGGGAGTGTTCTACAGGGAAGCAAGCCCAGTCAGTGCGAGGGATCAGGATTAGGTCACCAATGCGATCGCAATACTCCTCAGCAAGCGGTTGATTGGGTAGCCCAAACAAACCGAGTGCGATCGCTTCCGCTTTGGGTAAAAGTAGAAAATGTTCGCCACAATGTTGCTGCACATACTCTAAAACAGCCGCTTCCGCCCCTTGTCTGAGATGGAAAAAGCGACATTGGGACTCCCCTGTAGACGGGACAAACAGCAATCGAGTTAGGTTGGGATGCTGGTTGAGCCAGAGAATTTTGTCTGGGTAGGCAGGGCGCTGACCGTGATCGGCAACCAAGAGCAGTACAATATCAGAGCGATCGGCTAGTGGATCCAATAGTTCGCGCTTGAGGGAGAAATCGAGTGCAGCCACCTCCGCCCGATAACTGGAACTAAGTGGTCCATAGCGGTGGGCAGCAGTATCTACATGCGGCACGTAGAAATAAGTGAAACTCTTGCCGTTGTTGGTCTGACGTTGCAAGCGATCGCGCAACTGGGCAAAGCCATCTGCTGGAGTCAGATAACCCGTGTAGCCACTCGTTCCCGCCTCACTCCCAACGCTGGTAAATCGGCTGATACTCGACCCTTTAAACTGACGAAGGTTCACAATTCCCACGTCTACCCCTGCCTTCTCCATGCGAAGATACAGATTGGGAACGGACAAGAACGTATCCGGATTGAGCTGAGAGTCTGGATAAGGGGTCGGAGTGGGAGCAGTGCTGGGTCGCCAGTGGATTAAATTGACGACGCTACCGAGTTCCCGGAGGTAAACATTGGTACACATCACTCCATGTTGAGCGGGTGCATAGGCGGTTGCTGCCGAAGTGAGAGCGGTAACCGTTGTGCTGGGGAAAACCGAAGTGGCGGGCATAAAAAAAGCCTGTGTTCCAGCACAGGCCGTTGCCAGTCCCGGCGCATCGCCTTCATTCATCAGCGACTGTAACTGGTCGTAGCCGAGGGCATCCACAACCAGCAGTACGATATGGTTAATGGGGGCTTGTCTTTGCCAAGTTTCCCAAGCCTGTGCGATCGCATTAGCGGCTAGCAAGTTTGGATTAAATGGGGGTAAAGCAGGCTGTTCGCTCAACGTTGGTGCATCAGGGCAGAGCCAATGAGTGATTAGAGCCGCTATATTCGCCAGTCCCAATCCATCGTAGCTGGGTCGTAGGGCTTCAGAACCGAAAATTTCTGGTAGTTGTTGCCGAGCTAAAAGGGTTTTTTCTGCGATCGCAACTCGTTCACCCATTCCCATTTCTTTAGTTCCCCTCTTTATCAGTATTCACAGCATGACCTGAAACGTAGCCTTGTATCTGCGGTAGTGTCACTGTATTTAACGTTTGTGCAGAAGCTACAACAAAGGGTTGCCGTTGAGCCAAAACATCGAGTAGAACATCACTATCAAATAACACCCGCCTCAACTGTATTTTTCCTCCAGATAGTCCACGTAAGACTCTGTAGGCTCTTCTGCGCTTAACTCAATCACACCAATTAAGCTTTGAGTCCAGGGATCGAGGCCAGTGACCGAATTCATGTTTGGGTTTGGAGAACTGAATGACAGCGTTTCTTGCTGGATTGAATGCAACAAAAGCTGAACTAAACGCCAGCGATCGCTAATCGGTAACTGCAATGCTTGATTTTGCAATTCCTGTAATGTCATCAGCCTCTCCCAAAGCTCACTATATTATTGTAAATTGCTCCATACCCTGCATCTTAACGATATTCCGCCTATAATCGGGGCTGAATTCCCTTGACAATTCTTGAAAAAGATGCAATCTACCGCCAGTTCTGAATCACTGACCAACAATTCTCAGGTAAAGCTCAACCAATTTTTGGTCTGTGGACTGGGCAGTTTAGGTCAGCAATGTGTCGTTGCCCTGAAGGAGTTTGGAGTTAACATCATTGCAATTGAGGAAGTGCTGCCCAGACATTGGGAAATTCCCGATTTACCCAACTTGTTAGAAGACTTAATCATCGGTGATTGCCGTCAGGAGAGTGTTTTAGAGGAAGCAAAGATTCGTCAATGCCGGGCTGTTCTTGTCGTCACCAGTAGCGAGCGCGTGAATGTCGAAACGGCGTTTGCGGCGCGGCTGCTGAATCCCTATACTCGTTTAGTGGTTCGCTTAGCTAAAGAAAATCTCAACGAACTTTTAAGCGAACGTCTGGGAAATTTTGTTTCCTTTGAACCAACTCAACTGCCTGCCAGTGCCTTTGCCCTTGCGGCTTTGGAAACTGAGACATTAGGATTTTTCCACCTAGAAGAGCAACAACTGCGGGTAGTGAAGCAGCGAGTCCAACTGGGTGACCAATTTTGCCGACGCCAGGTGTATGAGTTGAACAATAGCACGCGCCGAGTTCTGAGCCACACGCCCGACTTATCGAGGGCGCTTGCAGGTTTTTACCAGTGGGAGCCAGAGGCTACTGTGC
>JAIUYC010000472.1 GCA_020216575.1 Coleofasciculus sp. S288
CCCATCATTTTTAAAATGAGTGGCAGTAAGAAAATGGCACGCTCAAAGCCGTAAGTTCCTGCGGCATGTTGAATGTGCAAGATGTCAGTTGGTGTAGCTTGTATTGCTTTCGCCAATGGTACAAGGTCAGAAAGACGCCAACCATTCACAGCACCGATGACAGTGCGATCGCAATTCGTTTGAGCGGCATCATAAGTCGTAAGCACAACCGATTGAACCCCTTGCTTGTCAAGAGCAGTGCGGAGGCGAGCGGTGTAATGTGCTACTCCACAGCGCATCGGCTGATACGTACCAGCAATCAGTGTCACGCGCATCATTGCACCCTTCCCAGTGACGGCTGCTTGTTGATTTGCAGCAGTTCTAACCCCGCGTCCACAACCTTTTCTGGTGGAATGTCCAGGCACTCCAGATTATAGGGACAAGTAAAGGCGTAGCAGGGACTACAGGGAGTGGGTTGACGGAGTATGCGGGAGGGACTGTGGCGAGGTTGCCACTGGGATTCGTAGTCTGTTCCAGCAAACAGGATAACGTTTGGAGTCCGTGTCGCGTCAGCTATATGCATGGTTGAGGTATTGTTGCTCAATACCAGACGCGCACCTGCAATTAACGCGGCTAGTTCAGGTAAACTGGTAGCACCAATCAGGTCGATCGCATAAGGCTTCAATGCGTCTAGCAAGGAACCACTGCGATCGCGATCGTTTTCCACACCCGTCACAACAACGCGCCAACCCGTAATTTCAGCTAACTGACGTGCTGCTGCTGCAAACCGCTCCCAAGGATAAGTCCGTGCTTGGCAACTCGTCCAGGGATTGAGCAGCAGATAGGGGGCATCGGGGGTTAATCCATGTTCGCTCAGCTTTGTAGTGGCATTGTATCGTGCTGACTCTGGTATCTGGATAATTAAACTGCGAGCAGCTTCGCTGGTGCGCTTCGCGCAATCGCTAACCTGAAACCCAACAGATTCAATCAGCCGCAAGTTGCGCTCTACCTGGTGAATTTCATCGGGTGCTGATTTTACCTCAGTACTTAAAACACCACCCCCCCATTCCTTAGACTCACCCAACCGCAACGGTATGCCAGCCAGGTAACACAGATAACCAGCAGGGTGAGGGGTTTGGCTGAAGCTGGTGAAAATGATAGCAGCATCGAAATTGCGATCGCGTACCGTCTCGATCAACGTCCATTCCCGCCCCGGATCGAAATCCAACCGCCCCAAATCCTGCCAAAGTACGCGCCACGTTAAAACATCATCAACCCACGGCAGCAAAGGCGTCGCTTGTGTTCCGGCAGGACTAGCCATCAGGGTAATTCGCGCCTGCGGCAAATTCTCTTTAATAGCGCGAAGTGCTGGACTAGTCATGATTACATCACCGATGTTATCCAGCCGCATAACTAGAATATTACGTACATCAGCCCACTGTTCAGAAAGTTGTAAGTTGTGAGTTGTGAGTTGTGAGTTGTGAGGAAGCTCTTTTAATTCATACAGAACTTTGCAAGTTGGTGTGATACAGTTCCCCCCTTGATAAGGGGGGTTAGGGGGGCTACATCGTACTTCATTGAGTTGCAAATTGCTGTAACTTATAACTCCTAACTCATCACTTTTTAGAAACGGTGCAGCAGCAGCCAGTACGTCAGCAGGAGTAATGGCTTCCATGCAAGTTTGCCAATGACATAGAGGACACACTCCGCTATACCAACAGGACTGCTCTGTAAAATTCTCAATTACACGCTCACTACATTCTGGATACCCCTGAAGATTCACATGCGGGGAGGGCTGACCATAACGTTCGTGCCAAGATGGCCCAAATAAGGTGATGGTTGGGATATTGAGTGCAGCAGCAATACGAGCTGACCCAGTATCCGATGCTACAACAAGGTTAGCGCTTGCCATGAGAGATGCAAGTTCGCGTAGCGTACCCCTTGGCCAGACGTGTGCCGCACCGCCAATCCTACTAGCAATTTGTTCTGCCTGCTCTTGGTTGGAACCAATGGGGATGATGACTGTAGCGCCATAACGCTCCTGTAATGCCTGCCCCAGATTGATAAAGTTTTCTGTAGACCAATGTTTAATTGTCATGCCTGCATCTGGGTACAAGATGACAAGCGGACGACGTACATTGCCAAGCTTTTCCTGAATTTGGTGTTGCTCAGTTGAAGTGAGGTGAAGTTGTGGCGCAGTAATGGTTTCTGGTTTAATCAGTCCCTCAGTCAGCAGAATTTGAAGGAATCTGTCACCAACGCGCTCATTGGGTGGTGGTTTGCGCCATAAATTAGTAACTACCCGTGGCGTACCGCTCTCCTGAATCAGCCGATCAATTCCGTCATAGTTGCTATCAGATACAATCAGATCGAACGCATGGTGAGCCAGCAATTCTTCAACAGCTTCTCTAGCAAGAAAAGGACGCTGCTTTATTTCGGTGCGATCGATACAGATAACCTTATCAATAAGTGGATCGTTTTCCAGCAGTTCTCCGCCCGGTGTAAAAGTCAAAACTGTTAGTTTTGCTTCAGGATGAGAACGGGCTAGAGCTTGAATCGCAGGCAGGGCAATCAAGACATCGCCAATTCCACCCAAAAGCTCCACGAATAAAATATTACGCATTTCACCTCCGGGATAATGGCTTGTCTGCTGCCCAGTTGAGGGCTTTGTCCGCAGCTACGCGACGCTCAGTGATGGTGGTCGGCAGTTCCTGATGATAAACTCCGGAGGGAATCAAACCACATCCGCCGTAGCGTTCCATCAAGCGCAGTTGAACCAAAACGTCTTCGCCACAGTGTTCGGCAGGCAGTTCCTTCCAAAAGGAGTAACCCGCGATCGCACGCAGTTTTGCAGTATCGTAAATGACACAAGCACCCACCCAAGCAACTCGATACTTACGGGGTTTATCGAGAGTGAGTCCGAGGCGCTGCTGGAGATGATAAAGATTAGCGGCATTATGAAGTCGCCAGCGTTCCCACTGCGGGGTATTGGGTTTAACGAATTCAGGCTCGACTCTGCCCTCCCAAAATGCGATCGCTTGTTCGTGAGGGCGAATATCATTGATGAAACTCAGCCCAATCACTGCACTACCAACAAAACCACAGCCCTCTTCTTGAATCGCTTTGTGCATTTGCTCAACGACTTGGGGTTCAAGAATCAGGTCATCATCAATAAACAGGGCATAAGGTGCTGTAACCTGATCTAAAAGAAACTGTCGCTGTTCAGCCATTCCCCGACGAGGTACGTGCTTGTGAACGTCAACAGTATGACCGTGAGCCTGTAGGACACGGAGTACAGATTTGACTTCACCTGATGCTACAGGATTGCTGTCCTCAGTCTGGTCTGAAATTACCACCCGGAAATCGCGGAATGTTTGGGCGCAAAGACTGGTAAGCGTGACAGCCAAAGCCGCAGGACGGTTATAGGTTGGGATAAGAATATCGACCGTAGCCATTAACGCCAAATCTCCTTCGCGGATTGGATTTCTGAGCTTTGGTTTAAGGTGAAATAGTTGGAATACAGGGACAGGAGTTCGGTAGAAGCGTAATCAACGGTGTCCTGATAGGTTGGTGTCGTCGTTTCGCTAAAGAGTTCGCACGCTGCACGAAAAATCTCATCCGGTGTCAGTAGGCGCAGGCAATGGTAATGCCCTTCCGGACAGATACTCTTGTAGCAGAACTTACAGGGAACATCGTGAAATAGAACTCGATGGGGAACACCCCAAGGCGTATGCTGAGGATTAGTGAGGGCGTAGAGGTCAACAACAGGAGTTCCCAAAGCAGCCGCGATGTGAACGGGTCCAGTGTTGTTTGAGATGACGAGGGGAGTAAGTTGAATCAATGCTGACAATTCAGCCAAGTTCAGACAACCCACTAGCGCGTGCGAATCAGTATTCATTTCCGCTTGAATGCCTTCCACCAACTCCCGTTCCGACTCAGTTCCTGTGAAAATTACCTGGAAATTAGCATCTAGAACCAAGCGTCGAGCGACTTCAGCAAACCCTTCCGGCGGATAGCGTCGAGAGGTTGCCGTAGCACCAGGATGGATAACGACCAAGGGACGTTCTAAATTAATGCTGAGTTTGTTGAGGAGTTGCAAAACGTGGTGATGAGCCTCCTCTGGAACCCTAAGCGACATTCGCTCATTTTTTATCCGGCAATCGATAGTCGCGACTAAGTCTAGCTGACGGCGCACCTCATGACGAATGCCGCAGGATGGTTCGGGGTCGAGTACCCAGTTCGTCAGCAGTTGATAAGGATTTTCGTGACAGTGCGCCAGCCGCAGGGGAATATCTGCGAGATAGCACAGGAAGGCTGACGGGAGAGGGTTTTGGCTAAAGACTGTGAAAATTACTGCTGCATCGAACCCTAAGCTTCGCAATTTTTCCACCATCTCAAATTCTGGCTGGCTGTTGGTTCGAGGTGCAGTTGCCTTCATCCAAGGGGCATCATAAACGATGACATCATCGAGTTCTGGTACTAGCGAGGCGATTTCAACGCCAGCAGGAGAGGTTAAGAGTGTAATACGGCGTCCGGGGCGCGATTCTTTGATTGCTCGGATAGCTGGTGTTGTCATTAAGACATCCCCGATGCTGTCTAGTCTGACGCAGAGTATATTTTTAGCTTGGTTCCAGGTATCTGCGGTGGTCATGTTTGATTTTCCTTGAGAAGTGTTTGTACTGCGATTATGAGTAGAGGGATATCCCAAATCTGCTATAGCGAGTCTATTTGATTCGTGAACAATGAGAGACAAGGAAGACAAGGGAGACAAGGAAGACAAGGGAGACAAGGAAGACAAGGGGG
>JAIUYC010000473.1 GCA_020216575.1 Coleofasciculus sp. S288
CAATCCTCAATGTGTAATCAAGCACCTTAAGCCTAGTGGCAACCATTGCAAACAATGGCATTTTAGCCAGCGTCTGTTCGCGAATGAAGTAGAAAGCCTGGAGAAACTGGGCAACCACGACCAAATTCCCAAACTAATAGACTGCTTTGACGATAACCAAGGATTCTACCTAGTACAGGAGTTGATTGTGGGAGAACCCCTGTTAGGGGAACTTCCAATCGGCAAAAACTTTGGCAAGCCTTGGAGTAAAGCCCAGTGCGTTGAACTGCTCAATGAAGTTCTAGATATCCTAGAATTCATTCATCGCCAAGGGGTTATCCACGGAGATCTCAAGCCGAGTAACCTGCTCAGACGCACTTCAGACGGCAGACTTGTCTTGATTGATTTTGGTAGAGCTTATCAGATTCCTTTGACTACAGGCAAGCAGCAAGTCATCTCCAGGCAACCGCCTATCCCACCTAGGACACGTTGCCCTTTAGGCTATATACCACCAGAGCAACTTTACGGTCACCCCTGTCCTAACAGTGACCTTTATGCGCTAGGGATAATTATCATTCAGGCTCTCACGGGACTGAATCCTGCACAATTAAAAATCAATCCCCATACGGGTGAAATCAGTTGGCAGCAGTACGTATCAGTCAGCGACCCGATCGCATGCGTGCTAAACAACATGGTACGCCAAAACGTTAAAGACCGTTATCAGTGCGCCAGCGATGTCCGAATCGTTCTCAACAGGCTGGCGATTAGGAGTGAGGAGCAAAGAATGAGAGAAGAGGAGTCATCAAAGCGATTTAATTTTAATTCGCCTTCCGATTTACAACCACCCATTGTACCAACAGGCGCTGAGCCATTAGAACGCTACATGCATGCTGTTTCCCACTTGGAAAACAGTAACTCTTCCCTCGCGGGTCAGAAGAATGCCAATATTAGCGAAGCATCACCGTTAGCGAAGTCAGACGAACTCCAAGCGCACCCAGTACAGGAGAGTAGCACACAAGCGGTTTCCCAAAAGCAAGTGACAGAAAGCGCCCAAGAAACCGAATCTAGAGACACCATCGGCAAATGGTATTATGCGCGGGAAATTGCGATCGCATGTTTGCCCAAATTACCCCCCCTGATGAAGAGAGTCAGTGCAGGGATGGCAACATCCAATGCCTTGGCCATCTCATTTGGGCTTTACTCCCTATGGTATTCTCCTCCCTCGAATCCCGGACTCGAGCTTTTAATCAGGGCGACGGAACACTATCAAACTGGGAATATCGAAAAAGCTATTGCCCTAGCCCAATCAATTCCTACCGATAGTTCTGTCTACCAAGAATCGCTTGTCACAACACAAAAATGGCGGCGGGAATGGAACATAGCTGCTACTCAGTTTAAAGCCGTTGAACAAGCCTTTAATGAAGGACGATGGCGAGATGTACTTGAGGAAGCGCATAAGACGCCTAATGTTGCCTATTGGCAAAAAAAGATTGAGCCATTTATTGAACAAGCTATACCTGAAATTGAGCTAGAAGCCCAACAACTATTGCAAAAAGCCTATCAACGTGCTTCCCTAAAAGATTTTACAGGTGCTCTTTCCCTAATTGAGCAAATCCCCCCAGAAACGCCGACTGGTGCAACCATTCAACCTAAGTTAATTGAATATCGCCAAAAGCAGCAAATTAAAGCCGAGTCTTTATTACAAAAAGCCTATCAGCAAGCCGCAGCAAGAGATTTTAAGAGTGCTTTAGAGCATCTCTCACAAATTCCCAAAGGTACACCAACTTACCAGCAAGCTCAAGTTAAGATAGCTGAGTATTCCCAAAAGCAGAATGTCAAAGAAGAAGCCCAAAGGCAAGCCTTGTTAGCCTCAAATTTACGAGGAGAAGAAGCCAAGCCGAGCCAGTTATCCCAACGCCCCAAGTCTTCAAAACGCTCTAAAAACCTTAACCCTGGTAATCATCTTCGAGAAACCAGCCCTCAACCTGCTCGTCGATAGTGGCTTTCTGGCTATCCTAACTTGACTCTCAGAGTGACTAGATCAAAGAACCCAAGTCGCCTATCCATCCCGACGCTGACCTTTCAGGTACAGCGCGGGGCTTCCGGCGAAGAAAGCTAACGCCATCCTCTGCAATGACCGTGAGCAGACTCCCACAATTAAAAGCGGCGTAAATTATACCATTTCTCGATGTAGATGAAACAGATCCATCCGACCTCTCTTCGCTCCCTTTAGGCTAGCTAAAATTGACAGACTGGTGTTCAATGCACAGCCTCCGCAAGCCTTGGAGGCACTTTTGCTGAGTAAGGTTCAATATGTCTAATTCCCATTTGGGTCTGGTACTGCCTAAGTCTGAAGTGTCCGATCGCTCTGGTGGCGGTCAAAATCGATGGGTAGAAGTGCTGGTGGATTGTCCGGGAGTACAGCAAGAACACCAGTCCGAGGAAACCCAGCCAAAGTTGTATACCTACAGCTTGCCAGCCGATTTAGAGGTGCAGCCAGGGGATATAGTAAGCGTGCCGTTCGGGGCGCAAATTGTGGGTGCGATCGCTATTCAACTGCTCGACTCACCTCCCCCTGACTTGCCCCTCAATAAAATCCGCGATATCGAAGATGTTATCTGTGCTGGCTTCTTCCCCGAAGACTACTGGCATCTGTTAGAACGAGTGGCGAAATACTACTGCACGCCCCTGATATCCGTGATTCGGATGGCGCTACCGCCTGGGTTGCTGGGGCGATCGCAACGTCGGATTCGCCTCAATCCCTCTAAACTTCCAAACAACGCTGATACCTTTATCCAACCATCCGCCCGTCAGTTGCTCAAGCTTCTCCAAGCTCAACCTGATGGAGACTACAGTTGGCAATACCTCCAACGTCAGGTGAAAGGCGCAAAACGGGGATTGCAAGATTTACTCAAACGCGGTTGGGTTAAAAGTTATCTAGAACCCCCCAAACCCTCACGCCCAAAACTACAAAATGCCGTTACCCTAGTCGCCGATATGTTTTCCTCTGACTTGACTCAGCGGCAACGGGAAGTTCTGGATGTGTTGCGGCGTCGGGGCGGCGATTTGTGGTTAACGGAGTTGTTGCAAATTTGCAATACGAATTCTTCCGTCGTCAAGGCGCTAGAGCAAAAGGGTTATGTTGTCATTCAACAACGGGAAATATTGCGGACTGCTACAAGTCCGTCCGTTACGGGCGATCGACCCAAGGCATTGACAGCAGCACAGGCTGAGGCATTGGATGTGATCACAGGTTTGGATGGCTTCACCCAAGTTCTATTGCATGGGGTGACGGGTTCCGGGAAGACGGAGGTGTATTTACAAGCGATCGCGCCCCTGTTAGCGAAAGGAAAATCAGCCCTCGTTTTAGTCCCCGAAATTGGCTTAACGCCTCAACTGACTGACCGTTTCCGCGCTCGTTTTGGTCATAAAGTATGCGTCTATCACAGCGCCCTTTCAGAGGGAGAACGCTATGATACTTGGCGACAGATGCTTGCAGGTGAACCACAAGTTGCGATCGGTACTCGAAGCGCCATCTTTGCTCCCTTGCCCGAGCTGGGTTTAATCATCTTAGATGAAGAACACGATACCAGCTTCAAGCAAGACCAACCTGCCCCCACTTACCACGCCCGTACAGTCGCTCAATGGCGTGCCGAAATAGAAAACTGCCCCCTCGTCTTAGGTTCTGCTACACCCTCCCTGGAAACCTGGGTTAACATCAGGAACCTGGAAAGCCAGATTGTAGGGGCGGGTTTAGCAGATAACTTCTCAGGAAAACAGATAACCTTCCAACAAAACCCGCCCTCCTCCGAAGGGTTCCAAAATCCAAAATCCTACTACCTGTCCCTCCCAGAACGCATTCAATCGCGACCTCTGCCGCCGGTTGAAATTGTAGATATGCGGCAAGAGTTACACCAAGGAAATCGATCAATCTTCAGCCGTTCGTTGCAATCCGCCCTGAAAAGGTTGCAAGAACAGGGACAACAGGGCATCTTATTTATCCATCGGCGAGGACACAGTACATTCGTGTCTTGTCGGAGTTGCGGGTATGTGGTGGAATGCCCTAATTGTGATGTCTCTCTCTCCTATCATCACACCCACGAAGGTGCACCGGAGTTGCTGCGGTGTCACTACTGTAACCATGTGAAAGCGCATCCCCGCAACTGCCCCGAATGTGATTCCCCTTACTTGAAGTTCTTCGGCAGTGGCACTCAGCGCGTCGTCCAAGAGTTGACGCGGCAATTTCCTCAGTTGCGCATCATCCGGTTTGATAGCGATACTACTCGAACTAAGGATGCTCACAGAACCCTGTTAACGCGCTTTGCGAATGGAGAAGCTGACCTTCTCGTTGGCACGCAAATGCTGACCAAAGGGCTGGATATCGCTCAGGTGACTTTAGTGGGTGTTGTAGCAGCCGATGGACTGCTGAATTTAGCGGATTATAGGGCAGCAGAACGAGCCTTTCAAACTCTGACGCAAGTAGCAGGTCGTGCAGGTCGAGGCAATGACCCTGGTCGGGTAATTATTCAAACGTACACCCCAGACCATTCAGTCATTCAATCTGTACGGCGTCACGATTATGAGTCTTTCAGCCAAGCAGAATTAGAACAACGCGCCGCACTCAACTATCCTCCTTACGGTCATCTAATTCTCTTCCGGTTGAGCGGTCTGGATGCTGTTAACGTTGAGAATGCTGCCGATCGCATAGCAGATAAGTTGAGTGCTACTGGATCAGAATACGAAATCTTGGGTCCAGCACCAGCCAGTATTATGCGCGTTGCCCGTCGCTATCGGTGGCA
>JAIUYC010000474.1 GCA_020216575.1 Coleofasciculus sp. S288
TCAAAACTCAGTATCTCCCCGCACTACCGACAAAAGAGCAAGACGCGCTAAAAAAAGTTTTGGCAACACTAGAGAAGCAGCGTCAAAAGATACTCGAGCAAGTTCGGACTACTCTAAAAGAGGAACGCTATCAGAAACTGAAGCAGGCTCTGAAAGGCTGGATAGAACAGCCGATTTACGGAGAACTTGCCGAGATTCCACTTGACGAGATTCTACCTGATTTGCTGTTGCCACCAGTCAGTAAACTTCTTCTTCATCCAGCTTGGCTTGTAGGGGTCACGCTTGAAGGTGGAACGATTGATGTCCCCAGCACTCTGAATTCGGAAATTGTGGTGCAGTTGTTAGGCGCTCATGGAGATATGCTTCACAGCCTGCGTAAGCAAGCCAAGCGAGTTCGCTACCAGATGGAGCTATTTACTGACTGCTATGGTGATACCTACGAGGACTATCTCAAAGAAATCAAGGAAATCCAGCAGCTTTTGGGTGAGATTCAAGATAGTTTCGTTTTGGCAGAATTTCTCACCAACGCCCTTGACTCACAGATTACGGAGCAACTCCCAACGCTTGCTGCTCAGTTGACTGAAAGGCGCTATCAGGCATGGCAGGAGTGGCATTCTTTACAACAACGATACTTAAATCCCCAAACTCGAAAAGAGTTGTATCAGACACTGCTACAGCCTGTTTATAAGGGATTGAGCGTTGAAACGAATTAACTAAAACCTCGTTCTGGGCATGGTGGTTTAGCAGGTTAGCCCCTAAATCTCGGTATTCTTCAATACTTAATCTGTTAATTACCGAGCCTTTACCTTAATGGCTTACAGTAGGGCTGGCTTCATACGCCAGTTTTTGAAAGGCTGGAAAGAGTTGCACATCATGCCCCAAGCTTCCAGAGCAGTTTTAGAGATCGAGCAGCACGAACCCCAAGAAGGACGGCGATTACATTTTTTTGCGAAAGGGGAAGAGATTCCTTTGGTTTCGCAGGGCGTATGGCAAGTCTGCCAGGGTATAGTGCAGCTAAGTACGCTTTACCCGAATGGTGAAGAGGTGTGGCTGGGTTGGGCTGAGCCTTCGACGTTTTTTGGGAATTGGTTTTCCCTTCTAGAAAGCTATCAGGCGACAGCACTATTAGATGTCCATCTGACGTGGTTCTCCCTGGCGGAAATTAATGCTTCTCCGCGTTTAGCACAGCTAATTTTACCGCAGCTCGTGCGCCGGATGCGACAGACAGAGGCACTGCTGTCGATCACAGGTCAGCGCCGAGTTGAAGATCGCTTGCTCCATCTATTACTGCTGATGAAGCGGGAAATTGGTCAACCTGTGACGGACGGGACTCGTCTCAACATGCGCCTCACTCATCAGAACTTGGCGAACGCCATTGGTACTACGCGGGTCACAGTCACGCGACTTCTAAGTAAGTTGAAGAATGAAGGGGCAATTACACTGGATCGCGATCGCCATATTATCCTTAAGAATGACAGCTTTATGAAGATTACGGATTGGTAAACTGCCTTCTTAACTTATCCTTAAGAATGACAGCTTTACAACTGTTGCTGATTGGTGAATTGCATTCTTTTGGAGTAAGCCCCTGTCTCTCGACGCTATTTCAATTCCCCCAGCAACGGGTGACCCAACGGGGTTAATCGTTGCTTTGCACGGTTGGGGTGCCAATGCTCGAGATGTGGCATCTCTGGTACCGGTGCTGAATCTGCCCAATTACCACGTCTTGCTTCCCGATGCTCCTTTTTCTCATCCTCAAGTACCGGGTGGCAAAATGTGGTATGACCTTGCCAGGGACGATTACAAAGGATTGGAACAAAGTCAGCAATTGCTGACAGATTGGCTCAAGTCTTTGGAAAATATTACTGGCATTCCTCCTGAATCCACAATTTTGATGGGCTTTTCTCAGGGGGGAGCGATGATACTAGATGTGGGACTAACTTTACCAGTGGCAGGTTTAGCCTGTTTGAGTGGCTATTTGCATCGGACGCCTCAAGACTTGGAACCCCCTCTGCCATCAGTCTTGATGGTTCATGGCAGACAAGATACTGTTGTACCCATAGACGCGGCTCACAGGGCAAGGGATTATTTAATCAGCATCGGGGTACCCATGCAATACAAAGAATTTGATATGGGACATGAGATCCAACCCCAAGTTTTAGAAGTAACCCGAGAATTTATTTTGGTAAATACTTGACCGACTGAAGAAGAAGAGGAGATAAACACAGAGTTACACTCCAATTGAGTCACCCCCTCTCCAAGTTATCCAGAATTCTTATTCTGCCTGCCTGTCCTCGTTGACAAATCCTCTAAAATCTCACACTTCCTTTACCTAAAACTTTGTATTCTTTAAACCTAGTCCTATCAGGAAATGGGGATAATATAAAAGCGATTGTTAGATCTTTACGAGATCTAACACGGTGGCGAATCAAGGGAGGCGTGAGCAATGGCAAGTTTAACTATTTCCAGACGGAGTCTTTCGCCTCTTACAGCAGATGACGTTGCAGAACTAGCTACACGGTTGGAACGGGATGACTACAGCAATGCTTTTGAAGGATTAGATGATTGGCATTTGCTGCGTGCGCTGGCATTTCAGCGTCCAGAGTTAGCGGAACCCTACCTCTACTTGCTCGATCTAGAAGGCTACGATGAAGCGTGAGAGAGTAGGAATTAGGAGCGATGAGGTATGAAGTAAGAGTACAAAATTCTTGACTCTTGGCTCCTGAGTTCTATGCAAATGCTTCATGGCAGACGAGTTCTAATCGGCCTAGGCGGCGGCATCGCCGCCTATAAAGTTTGCGAAGTTATTTCCACTCTGTTTAAGGCTGAGGTACAAGTTAGGGCGATTCTTACCCAGGCGTCTCAAGAATTTATCACTCCTTTAACCGTAACAACGCTCTCGCGTCATCCAGCTTATACAGATGAGGTTTTCTGGCAACCCATTCACACTCGCCCTGTACATATCGAACTGGGAGAATGGGCGGACGTTTTTGTGATTGCCCCCCTGACGGCTAACACACTGGGGAAGTTAGCTCATGGTTTAGCGGATAATTTGTTAACGAATACGGTGTTAGCATCTAGCTGCCCCGTGCTGTTAGCCCCAGCGATGAATACCCAAATGTGGGAACAGCAGTCCGTGCAGCGAAACTGGCAACACCTGTTGAGCGATCGCAGATATCATAGCGTTGGGCCGGATGCGGGACTGTTAGCGTGCGATCGCGTCGGTTCCGGACGCATAGCAGAACCTCCCGATATTATCGCCGCCATTCAATCGCTACTACACGCCGGAGGGAAGCGAGATTTAGTCGGCAAGCGAGTCTTAATCAGCACCGGAGGAACGCGAGAACACCTCGATCCCGTGCGCTTCATCGGTAATCCCTCCACAGGCAAAATGGGACTGGCTGTAGCACAAGCGGCGATGCATCGGGGGGCGACGGTGACACTGGTTCACGCACCTATTGCATGGAACGTACCTCTAGGCATGCGGGCAATTCCAGTGGTAAGTGCTGCCCAGATGCAACAGGCAGTGCTGGAATGGTTTCCGGGTGCGGATATCATTGTCATGGCAGCAGCAGTGGCAGATGTGAAGCCAGCAGAGTACGCGGCTGAGAAGTTACCGAAAAAATTGCTTCCCACGTCCTTACCCCTAGAATCCGTGCCAGATATTTTGGCAGAGTTGGGACAGCGCAAGCAGCCCCATCAATGTTTAATCGGCTTTGCCGCCCAAACCGGGGATATTGTGACACCAGCACTACAGAAGTTAAACGAGAAGAAATTGGACTGCATTGTGGCTAATCCTATCGATCGCCCAGACTCGGGTTTTGGCAGCGACACAAATCAGGCAATTTTGATAGACAAACAAGGACGCCAGGTAGAAATTGAACCTTGCAGCAAATTACAGTTGGCTCATCATTTGCTCGATTTTGTTCTGTATCCAGAAGTTAGAATTCAGAGCATCGAGTGAGAAATTCGGGATTTTCTAGGCTCAGCTGTAGTAAGGGCGAACGTTCATTCGCCCCTACTGGAGATATATTGCCTTTCAGCTAAATGTTCTAGCTGCCACTGGCGTGGCGGGACGCTCTGAATTATTGTTGCGACTTGCCACGTCTCCCGGTAACTTGCGATCGCCCCGGATTAGGACTGGATTGAACCGATAGCCAACATTACGGATGGTTTGAATCACGCTGGGTTGTCGGGGATCGGTTTCAATTTTTTTACGCAGGGAGAGGACGTGGGTGTCAATCGTGCGCGGGTTGTCGATCGCATCAGGCCAAGCGCGGCGCAGCAGTTCAGAACGGCTTAGGGGCGTTCCCTCTGCCTGTGCCAATACGTAGAGCAAACTAAATTCCTGAGGCGTTAGATCAATGAACTCTTCTTTGAAGCGGACGCGGCGCTGTACTAGATCGATTTTGAGATCCCCGTACTCCAGAGACAAAGGGGCTGTGGTGGCACGCGCCCGTCGAATCAATGCCTCAACCCGCGCCATAAACTCCTGCATCCCAAAGGGTTTAGTCAAGTAATCGTCAGCCCCAGCTCTGAGTCCCGTGACAATGTCCGCTTCTGTATCACGGGCAGATAGCATTAAAATTAGCGACACTCGCTGCTGTTGAAGCCAACGACAAAACTCAACTCCATTGCCATCAGGTAAGTCCGAGTCAAGGATGACAAGTGTGGGTTGACGATTGTAGAACGTTTCTCTTGCCTGATGAAGGCTGGCGGATTGATACACCAAATAGTGTGCTTGCTGTAAGTGCCAGCCAAGTAG
>JAIUYC010000475.1 GCA_020216575.1 Coleofasciculus sp. S288
TGAATACCGTGAGCGGTACCGACGAGTTGCACGCCGCGTTCGGCAATGGTACGAGCCGCTAACGCTTCTAATTCCGTCCCGATTTCATCAATGACGATAACTTCTGGCATGTGGTTTTCTACTGCCTCAATCATCACCTGATGCTGGAGTTCCGGACGCGCCACTTGCATTCGACGCGCTCGACCAATTGCCGGGTGAGGAATATCCCCATCACCAGCAATCTCGTTCGAGGTGTCGATAATCACGACACGCTTATTCAGTTCATCGGCTAAAACGCGAGCAATTTCCCGTAAGGCAGTAGTTTTACCCACGCCAGGGCGACCCAGCATTAGAATTGACTGACCTGTTTCTACCAAGTCGCGGATTGTGCCAATCGTACCGTAAACAGCCCGACCTACACGGCAAGTTAGACCAATAATCTCACCTGTTCGGTTGCGGATAGCACTAATGCGGTGCAGGGTTTGCTCAATGCCTGCACGGTTATCCCCACCAAAGCGTCCCACCCGTTGGATGCAAGAGGAAAGATCCTCACGGGTAACTGCTGCTTCAGAAAGATACTCAGCTCCATGTGGGAAGCGGGCTTCTGGGCGACGACCCAAATCTAGGACGACTTCAATCAAGCGATCGCGCTGCGGATGCTGTTCTACAACCTGCCGAATGTTGTGGGGTAAGATATCCAGCAACTGCTGGAGATCATCTTTTATTAACATAGTTTCAAGGGTGTGTTCAATGATCGTGGAAGAGGTGAATGGCACAATAGCTCAATCAGCGTTCCTGCTTCCGTCTTGAACTGGAAAACGCAAGCCTGGGAAGCAGTGCAAGCAATCTTTTCGTTGGAGCAAGTCAATAGTTTTTTAGTGCAGCGTATTGTGTAGCACGCGGAATTAAATAAAAGACGAGGGCATCTATTAAGGATGTTTAGGCGATCGCAATTACCATTCGAGCAGGTATGAACGACGTTTTTTGCAATGACTTACTTTTTCATTGGCCTTAAGAATTACTCAGTCCGATTCACTCTCAATCTAGGTTCGGAGTCAATGCAAGCACTCCTTACCGAAAGTATTATTTTCTTTACCTAATATTGTGGCTTTATCCAAACGTTGTAATTGTGTGGAGACTACGACTTAACGAGTAGGGATTTCTCCCCCTCTGATGGGAATTAGCAAGTCAGTGACGAGGGGGATACCATTAGCTTAGGACTTACACACAGCGTCACATCTGGTAGGGACACGATATATCGTGTCCCTACAATTGGTGGTTTAGAGGCTTTCTTTGCGGAAGTTCTGAGCTTTCGCAGGATGAAGTTGGAGCAAAATCAATTAAGCTAATGCCTGTGAGTACAAGTCCTTCAGGTTAAGCGCAGTTCCTCAAATGAGGCTTGTCCGTACAGCATCTGTCGGTCAACGGCTGAGAGAATTTTATTGTTAGCGGCGTCAGAAGATAAACACTGGCAAACTAAACGAGCGACATCCGCACGATGAATTGTCCCAGCAATTTTGTAATCTTCTGTCAAAACACCATTTCCTGTGGGAGGTTCAGATTTTAACCCACCTGGTCGAATTACAGTGTAGGTCAGTCCACTGGCAATTAAGTAGTTCTCTGCCTGCTCCTTCTCTATCAACACTGGCTTCAAGGTTTCCAACGCTTGCGGCGGTATGGCAACAACACTACTGCCACTTCCAATCGAAGAAATCAGGATAAACTTCTGCACACCAGCTTTCACAGCCGCGTCAATCAGATTCTTATTCCCCAGATAGTCAGCTCGCTCACCATCCTTAGGAAGCCCGCCAATCGTGCTGATAACGGCATAAATCGGTTCATCTCCCAGCATTGCCCCTTCGACAGCAGCCGCATCTAGAGCATCTCCCATCACCACGTTAATTCCCATCGTCTCCAATTCTGGGCGCGATGCTTCTGAACGCAGCAGGGCTTTCACCTTCTGGTTCTGTTCTATCAGGCAGTTGGCGATTTCCCGACCGACGCCCCGACTTGCACCTGCTAGGAAAATATAGGATTCATCCGTCATAGTCAGTTCACCCTGGCTGAATTCAACTTCCTATAATTATAAATTTCTGGGGTCAGTTCCCTAAATAAGCAGACTGTGAAACGAAGCTATCTGCTTGTTAAAGGTGTTCCCGATGAATAGGAGTTGGTGTTAAAGATGAGAATTTTATGATTTTTTTTAAACTTCCGAGAAAGAATAAATGCTTTTATCTATTAAATACTACCTCAAATATTATTCGCCTATTTTTTGTTATCTAAGACTTTAACTAATTGCAATTTTCTATAAAGTTTATGTAAATCTAAAGAATTATAGTAGACATCTAAGTGAATAATTCAGTAACTTTAATGACACAAAAGAGCGTTGCTTATCCACCGATTAAGACAGCAACGCCCTGCAAATTCGGTTTTCTAAACCTAGTCTGATTATACCTAATATGAAAAAAACACTCCCGACTCTAGTCGGTTCCTCCGTGCTGGCGGCTGGTGTTGCCCTTGCATCTTCCGTCTCTCCTGCCAGTGCTGCCTCTATCACGTTCGATGTTTTTGATTTCACCGGTGATGATGCTCAAGCTCAGCTCATCCTGGATGATACGGGGGGTGTTGTTCAGTTTACAGTCAATGTTATTGACCCTCCCACTACTGGTGATCTACGGGGAGTCTTCTTCAATATCCTGGACGATTCACTCTTAAGTGACCTTCAAGTTAGTGGTTCAGACGTAACGGACTTTCAATTTGGTCCACCCGGAGGCGTTGATGATCTCGGCGGCGGTGCCAACATCAATCCTAGGTCATTTGACGCTGGGGTAGAAATTGGCGGATCAGGCGCAGGCCAAGGCGACTTCTTTACATCAACGATGTTTACCCTATCCCGCATTTCTGGAGGGATTTTAACTCTCGATCAATTTTTTAATCAGGACTTTGGAGTACGCCTAACAAGTACAACAGGTTCTGAGGGCAGCAGTAAACTAGCAGGAACAGCCCCTGATGGTGGTAACGGCGGTGAGCCTAAACCTGTACCTGAGCCTGGTACAACAGCTGCTCTAGGTTTGTTTGCTTTTTGCGGTCTTGGACTCCTGAAGAAAAACAGAAAGGCGGCATCCCACAGCTAAATAAAGCTATATCCTGAGTTTGGGTCGGAATTACGATGTAATTCCGACCCCATTTTTTTGTTTATTGTTAGTGAGGGGGCTTGTAAGGGCGGGTTTATCGGATTGAGTCATGGAAAGCAGATATAGCAGTCGCCAATGCGATTAGGACAAAGCAAAATAATGAAGTCATTAGTGAGCAAATTTTAATGTCTTTGAAAACCTACGATTTATTACTCCGTCGCGGCAAATTACTGCGGTTAACTCAGTTAGATGTAGAACTGGTTGATATTGGTATAAAAAATGGCAACGTTGCTGCGATCGCTCCTACTCTAAACGAATCTGCTGAAGTAGAACTAGATGTTTCTGGGCAATTAGTCAGCCCCCCATTTGTAGAATCTCACATCCATTTAGACTCAGCCCTAACAGCTGGAGAACCGCGTTGGAATGAAAGTGGTACGTTGTTTGAGGGTATTCAAATTTGGGGAGAACGCAAGGCATCCCTTACTGTGGAAGATGTGAAAGCTCGTGCGATCGCAACTCTTAAGCAACAAGCGGCTCAAGGGGTGCTGTTCGTGCGTTCCCACGCGGATGTCAGTGAATCGCAACTAATTGCACTGAAAGCCCTTTTGGAAGTTCGAGAGGAAGTTAAAGACTGGATGACTTTACAAGTCGTTGCCTTTCCTCAAGATGGCATCTACAGCAAACCAGAAAACGAAGCCCTTTTAGAAGAAGCGCTTAAGTTAGGCGCTGATGTCGTGGGGGGGATTCCACACTACGAACTCACCCGTGAAGATGGTGTGCGATCGGTTCATCGCGTGTTTGAATTAGCTCAGCAGTATGACCGCTTGATCGATATCCACTGTGATGAAATTGATGATGACCAATCGCGATTTCTAGAAGTAGTAGCCGCTTGTGCCATTCGCACAGGATTGGGTTCGCGTGTCACAGCCAGCCACACAACGGCGTTTGGGTCTTACAATAATGCCTACGCTTACAAACTAATGGGGTTTCTACAGCGATCGCAAATTAACTTTATTGCCAATCCGTTGATTAATATCACGCTCCAAGGCAGAACCGATACCTATCCAAAACGTCGCGGTGTGACGAGAGTTAAAGAACTCTGGCAACAAGGATTAAATGTCAGCTTTGGGCATGATTGCGTCCAAGACCCTTGGTACAGTTTAGGTACGGGCAACATGCTAGACGTGGCATTTATGGGCATTCATGTCTGTCAGATGACTGGGATGCCTGAAATTCATGCCTGTTATGACATGGTGACTCGCAATGGAGCAAAAACGCTGCATCTGGAGAGTGAGTATGGTGTGGAAGTCGGCAAACCTGCTAATTTGATTGTTTTAGATGCTAGCGATCGCTATGATGCCATCCGCCGTCGAGCCGTTGCTCGCTATGTCATTTCTCAAGGAAAACTGCTCGCTCGTACTGCACCCACTTCAACTGAGTGGCTAGGTTCTGAATCGTTAGCGGCAACAATGGCTGCTGCATCGCCCAAGTAAAGTTCACTCTTAACCTAGTTCCAAATTTCAGGTTTACCTCGATTCAACATGAACAAGAAACAAGCTACTGAACTCGCTCAAAGTGTAGGATGGACAAAAGCGGACGCTGAACGGGCTTTTACAACTCTCGATTTTAAGTCAGGTGTTACTGAGTG
>JAIUYC010000476.1 GCA_020216575.1 Coleofasciculus sp. S288
TAAAATAGATTTAAGACTCATTGAAAAAAAAACGGTTTTACAACAAAAAGTATTACAAGTATTACGGTACTTTATGACTTCTGGAGTGCTAGAACGTTTAAGTCGTTGTACGTGGTATATTAACAGATTTATCAAAAGGAGAACTCGTGGTTCGGAATTCAATATGGATAACTGGACCGACTCGCAGTGGCAAAACAACTCGCCTTGTAAATCAGTTTTGCCGATGGGTTGAAGGAGATGCTAGCAGCTCAGACCCAAGTTTTCACCCAATCTCGCGAAAGACTCGTCGCGATCGCAGAATTACACCAGCAATTCTAGTTCTTGCCGCTAATGACGACAATCGGCGCGATTTTGCCGATCGCATCACCCTGGCCATTCAAGGGCGGTATCCCGTTGTGTCTAAAACACCGTTGGGATTTATTCAGGACGAAGTAATCCTATTCTGGCCTCTATTAATTCAGCGATTGCATCTCAAGGCACAGTTTCCCCTGCGACTGCGCCCAGAAACCGAGCAGGAGTTAGCAACTCAGCTATGGCGTCCAGAACTAGATAACTGGGGGGAGGAGTTACCGGGGGCAAACGAGTACGCCAAAGTGCGCCGTCTTCTAGACTTGTTGCAGTTGGCAGCTTTAAGTGGAACACCGACTGAGGACATTCCCAGCATTCTCCAACAGGGTTTGCTAGAGGAGAAGACACCGGAACTATGGGAGCGCGTGGGACAACTCCTCCTAAACTGGCGGCACTGGTGTCTGGAACGGGGATTGCTGACGTATGGGATTATTTGTGAATTGTATGGGCGTCATTTGTTGCCAGATGCGACGTATCAACAGCATTTGATGCGGCGGTATCAGGCAGTGCTGGCGGATGATGTGGATGATTATCCTGCGATCGCAAGGAACTTATTTGAAACCTTATTAGACCAGGACGCTATTGGAGCCTTTACCTACAACCCTAACGGAAAAGTACGCCTGGGGCTGAATGCTGACCCCAATTACTTAGAAGGTTTGGCATCGCGCTGCCAGATAGAAACCTTGGAGGCGCCTCCTAATGGTTCTTTGGCAGGTGTGATGGGAGACGTAATGGTGGAACTTGTTAGCAACCCAGTAGTTTTTACGGGTTTACCGGAGTCCGTCCAGTCCATTCAAACGATGTCCCGCGCTGTCTTATTGCGACAGACGGCTCAGGTGATTATTGATGCAGTAAAGTCTGGGCAAGTGCAACCGGGAGACATTGCCATTATCGCCCCTGGTTTGGATGCGATCGCCCGCTATACTCTTATTGAAATTCTCACCAGTCAAAATATACCCGTAGAGCCGCTCAACGACCAGCGTCCGTTGATCAGTTCCCCGATGATTCGCGCCCTACTAACGCTCTTAGCATTAGTTTATCCGGGGTTGGGACGCTTGGTAGACCGAGATGCCGTTGCCGAGATGTTGGTTGTCCTGAGTCGAAGGCAAGACGTATTGGCAGGTGACAGTGAAGACGCCTTACCCCAAGACGGACAAACAGGAACAACCTTTACACCCCATATTGACCCTGTCCGTGCTGGTTTACTAGCAGATTACTGCTATTCCCCCGACCCAGAACACCCCCACTTGCAGTCTGTAGAGTCGTTTCCCCGGTGGGACAGATTAGGGCATCGGGCGACAAAGGCGTACACTGAAATTGTGCAGTGGGTAGAAGTACAGCGATCGCAACAACAACAACGTCTCATCTCCTCCTGCGTCGTCGTTCTCGACCGAGCGATTCAGAAATTCTTGTGGAATGGCAGTAACCTACCCTACGACGAACTCGCTGCCTTGCGAGAACTGATGGAAACGGCGCAACACTACTGGGAAGTGGAGGGACGCTTGCGGCAGCAGTTGAAAACTAGTCAATTGAACGTGGAAGGGTTGAATGGTGAACGTTCACAACAACCTGCTACCCCGATAACTTCAACCCAAACCATTGGTCAATTTATTCAATTGCTGCGTCGCGGTACAGTGACGGCCAATCCCTACCCTGTCCGCCGTTTCGTGCCAGCGGGTGGTATCGTCACTCTGGCAACCATCTTTCAGTACCGTGCCAGTCGCCGCTTTCACCGTTGGCAGTTCTGGCTCGATGCAGGTTCCCAACTGTGGCGACTTGGCGGTGCTGCAACCCTGTTTGGTGCGCCTTTATTTCTCAAAGACTGGTCAGGATACCCGTTGACAGAGGAGGATAAACTCAACGCCGATGAGGAGCGGTTGCAGCGCATTTTGCGAGACTTAGTGGGGCGTACTGGCGATCGCATTTTCCTCTGTCATAGTGATTTGGCCGTAAATGGCACCGATCAAACGGGGCCTCTTTTAACGTTGGTTCATGCCTCTGTTACCGTCGGTTCTGAGGCTGTCATGTCTTGAAAATAAGGCAGAAGGCTCCAGGGCAGAGGGCAGAAGGAATAAGGATTTTCATCGACCCATCTCTAACCTACCTAATGTAAGAGCCACGACTTCAGGACTTACGCATAGGCGCTATATATTGTAGTGGTACGATATATCGTACCACTACGGTTGGTGGTTTAGAGACTTTCTTTGCGTAAGTCCTGGACTTGTTAAAGTGGGTTGATTTTGAGAGCAGGTTGATTTTGGCGGTCTTCCACTAAAATTACGGGAAAAGGGCTGATTTCTAGAACGGCTTGCGACACTGAACCGACTAACACCTTCTCCCACGGCTGATGTCCCCGTTTTCCTATGACAATGTCTGTAACCTGATACTCTTGTGCGACACGAATGATTTCTTCGGGAATTGAGCCAGTGATGGTAATAAATTGATGGCGGATATCTGAAAGTAATTTTTGAGTGCGATCGCGAAGCATCCCGATAGGGTTATCGCGTAGTTCTTCTAGCGCCTCTGTCTCGACACTATTGACAACATGTAAGACAATCACCTCACCATCACTGCGTCGCGCTATGCTTGCTGCCTTAGCCAAAATTTCTGTAGCTAGAGGAGAAGTATCCACTGCTGCTAATAACACAGTACGAGTCACTACACTGACCTTAGTCGGATCGACCTCTCCCCGTTCCAATAATTTTGGGGCAAAGGTGGGAATTGCCCATGCTCCTATCGGTGCTGTTATCAGAATTGACAGGGCAGCAATGGCTAAAATAATCTCTCCCCCTTCAATTCCCATGGCTAGCGGAATAGCACCAATAGCAGCTTGAACCGTTGCTTTTGCCATATTGCCTGGTAGCAAAAACAGTCTTTCTCGCCAACTCCAATTACTGCCCACCGTTGAGAGATACCAGCCTATCGTGCGACCCACAAATAAACCAATCGCTAACACTAAAAGTCCCGGTAATAAAGTATTTCCTAATACCTGAAGTTGAATGCTGGCTCCCAACAACACAAATAATACAATCTCAGCCACAACCCAGAGGCTGTCAAATTCACCCCTTAAGCGTCGAGCCAACGGTGTATCCAACTCAATCAAAAAGAACCCCATCGCCATTGCTGCCAGGTAACCAGAGTAAGGCAAGGCTTTCTCAACAATTACCAACATTAAGGCAACCCCAGCGGCAATCAAAACATCTTGTACGGCATTTTGTGTCCAGTTTTGTTGGGTTAACAGTGAGACAATTAAATGAGCAGCAGCGTAGCCAATTAAAACTCCGAGTCCTACTTCCACCAGCACCTGAAACGGTAACAGTTGAACCGCAGTTAGAGTGAGTCCTCTCGGCAGGGTGATGTTCTCGATTCCTCCCTGACCTAAAAAACTCACGAGTAAGCTGAAGACTAATAATAACAGGACATCCGATAAGGCACTTCCAGTAAGAATGGCATCGGGAATTCCTTTGGTGACGCCCCAACCCAAGCTTTTTAGCCTCAGCATTCCAGGGACAATCACTGCTGGAGATTCTGCGCCAATGACGCAACCTAGAAGGAGTCCAGTCGGAAAGTCGAATTTAAAGATGAACATGGCAGCGAATGCGATCGCAATTGCCTCTGCCGCTGCTGGTAGAATTCCTAACCGTAGCGCCACAGTTCCCTGCTGTGCTAGCTTTTCCCAATCTAGTCCCAGCCCTGCTTTCATCAGGATGATCATTACTGCCACGATTCGCAGGTTATCAGCCGCCTCAAGCACCTCTGAGCTGATGACATTGCCAACTTGCGGGCCTAGGAGAATTCCCACCAAAATCATGCCAATCAATGGTGGAGCACCTAAGCGACGGGCAATCTGACCAACAAAAAAGCCCATTAATAAGATCCACAGCGCACTAGCTAACATTGCACTCCTTTCTCCAGATGCGTGTTACGGACAAAGGCTTGCTAGGCGTGAGGGGTTCGATGAAAAGTTTTCACAGCCCTACTCTCCGGCAGCAAGCCAGGAAAGTAGGAGCCATCAGCCTTGTAGTCAGTTGTCAAACTTGCTGTATCCAATGAAAAATCGCAAGACGACTTCGTGACAAGTAGGCGGTTTTGGCGAGCTCCATCGCCATTAAGATTTTTCTAACACCCTTTACTATACAGGGAATAATAGATTTCCCAGTGACATCCTCCCACACTAAATGCGAAGCGCATTATAGTGTGGGCTCGCCATCGAATCACTTCTTCGGTTTCCTGGTTGCTCTCTTACGAGATTTCGACACTTGCCTAGACTGAGTTGCCTCAATCCCCGGTAGCTCGTCTGCACAGGCGATGAAAGATTCCCGTCTGCCCAACGGTACTAATTAATTTGATTCCTCGGTTTCTGATGTTTTGACCTGCCGCTACATCTCTATCGGTTTTGTATCCACAAT
>JAIUYC010000477.1 GCA_020216575.1 Coleofasciculus sp. S288
GGACGATTTGACCCTTTTGCATAATCATGATTTTATCAGCCAGACGCAGTGCTTCCTCAACATCGTGAGAAACAAATAAAATCGTTTTCTTAAGTTGGCGCTGAAGACGCAAGATTTCGTCTTGTAGAGTCTCGCGGGTAATCGCATCAATTGCCCCAAAGGGTTCATCCATCAACATTACCTGCGGGTCGCCCGCCAAAGCTCGCGCCAAACCAATTCGCTGTTGCTGGCCTCCCGATAGCTGGGCGGGGTAACGATTTCGATACTCCTGAGGTGGTAACTCAACGAGTGTCAGTAGCTCATCAATTCGGGCTTGATATCTCGTCCGCGACCACCCCAAAAGCTTCGGCACTACAGCAATGTTCTCAGCAACCGTCATGTGTGGAAATAAGCCGGTCTGCTGAATTACATAACCAATCTGCTGGCGCAGCTTGGTAACTTTTAACTTCCGAATGTCAGTGCCGTCGAGATAAATCGTGCCTAAAGTCGGTTCATACAACCGATTGACCATTTTGAGGAGGGTTGTTTTCCCGCAGCCAGACGGTCCTAAAATCACGACCAACTGGCCGGCTTCAATCTCGCAAGTGCAGCCGTTCACCGCCGGATGAGATGCACTCGGAAATTTTAGCGATACCTCCTCAAAACGTATGGTACTCACTAGTTTTTCCTCAACAGCCCTTCTTGAGTCAGAAATTCTCTAGCCACTTCAGCTGGTTCTCGCTGTTTGCCACTCACCTCGTAGTTAAGGCGTTGCATCACCTCGGTGGTTAGCTTGGGAGCCAAAGTATTGAGAACATCACGAATTTTTGGGTTGACATTCAGCGCTTCTTGACGTGCCACTGGGGCAACTTGATAGGGAGGGAAAACGTTTTTATCATCTTCAAGCACGACTAGATTAAAGGCACTCAGTTCGCCATCTGTACCAAACGCGACTGTCACATCGGCTTGACCATCTTTTAGAGCTTGATACCTCAAACCTGGATCGGCAGGTTTATATTCCTTGAGTTTGAAGTCGCCGTAAACGTTCTCGATCCCCGGTAATCCATCCTCACGCACCTCAAACTCCGGTGGACCAATCATGACTAATTGACTAGCCTGACGAACCATATCGGAGATTGTCTTGATTCCATAGTTCTGGGAGCCTTCTCGGGTCATTGCCAATGCTTGGGAGTTGTTCATCGGGGCAGGCTCGAGCCAAACCAGATTAAATTTTTTCTTGTAGGCATCAGCAACGGTTTTGTAGACTTGTTGGCGATCGCTATTGGCAGGACGTTTCAGTACTGTTAACAAGCCTGTACCCGTGTACTCTGGGTATAAGTCAATCTGACCGCTTTTCAGAGCTGCATGGGCAACGGGTGTGCCACCTAGGTTGAGCTTACGCTCCACCTTCATGCCGCTATCTTCGAGTACTAGAGCATACATTTCTCCCAAAATAAACTGTTCGGTGAAATCTTTCGAGCCGACTTTAATGGCTGCACCAGCGCCACCCGTGCTACTGCTATCATTACAGGCGATCGCACTCAGCATCGTCAGGAAGGCGAGCATTAGTGGCACAAATAGGCGATGCAGCCGTTTTATATAAGAGTTCATGGCTATCTAAGGGGATGGCTATCTAAGGGGACAGCTATCTTGTAATCAGGGTAACCTGTTCATAGGATTGCAGGAGCAGTTTAGCATTGAGGGGCAAATACAACCCCGGCTGCTACGGAGATTTTTGAGAACTTCACTGAGCAATTGCTTGAGTTGGATTGCCAATTTGCTATGGTTGAGTGAGATAACCCTTTCCTAATACTCAACGATATCTTTTTACTGGTGGCATTGAAGGTTACGACGGGGGTGCAGCAGGCAAGCGACTTAGAATCCAGGGACTTACACAGACTGTCTGCCGCAGGCTCGATACTGAGCGTTTTGTTTTCCGTTGAGGATGCTGCTGCTTTCAACAATCTGGTCACAGCTACGAGTCGAACAAGGTTGTGAGTCGGTTACTTGACCTTTTATCTCTTGCTGTTTGGAACTACTCCTAGGAAAACGACCTCAAGTTCAGGTCGCAAGGTTGGCGTGCGAGTCTGGGCTTATCGTTTGTTGGCTCGGATGCTCTACCGTTTCAATTTCGTCTGTGAGTTATGTTGAAATCGCGTGGTGAGAGAAGTAACAGGTAGCGCCATGAATTGGATAGTTACGGGTTCATTACGTGTTGAAGCGATAACAATTGCGATCGCTGATTTACCGACATCGTTACAAGGCACAAAACTCGTTCAGCTTTCGGATTTGCATTACGATGGCTTGCGGTTATCGGAAAATATGCTAGATCGGGCGATTGAAGTCAGCAATCAAGCCGAACCCGATTTAGTAGTTTTGACAGGCGACTACATCACTGACGATCCGACACCCATTCGCCAGCTAGTACAACGGCTAAAGCATTTGCAAAGTCGTGCTGGTATCTATGCCGTATTGGGTAACCATGACCTTTACTACCGCCGCTCAAAAGCGCAAATTGTTGAAGCCATAACCAGCATTGGAGTGCGCGTTTTGTGGAATGAGGTTGTTCATCCTTTGGGAGTCGGCTTGCCCATTGTGGGGTTAGCTGATTTTTGGTCGTCTGAGTTCGATCCCGCCCCTGTGATGAATCAGCTTGACGCCAAGATACCTCGCATCGTCTTATCTCATAATCCCGACAGTGCCGAGCCGTTGCAGCAATGGCGGGTCGATTTGCAACTTTCTGGTCATACTCATGGGGGTCAGATTGTGATTCCAAAAGTTGGACCAATACCAGCATTGTTTCAACGACTCCGGCAGAACCTTCCCAAATCAGTGCATCGCCGGATACCTTACATGAAAGAATGTACCAGAGTTGTTAACCATTGGGAATGGGCACAGGGGCTACATCGGGTAGGGAACAACCTGCTGTATGTCAATCGCGGTTTGGGAACATATCCACCAGGACGCCTGTTTTGTCCGCCAGAAGTTACAGTAGTTACTCTTGTTTAGAGGTGGAAATTGGAGACGGGGGATTGAAACAGTTGGGGTATCCTTGCTCACCAAAGGCGGCGGGAAGCCTACCCCTTCAAGGGGTAGGAGGGTCTTTCCGCCCCGCCGCTCTACTTGGTCATTGGTCAGTGGTCAGTGGTAAAGAAAAACAACTAACTACTGTACAGACGCGACATGTCGCGTCTCTACGACAACGGACGCTCTCATCCCACTCCAAGCGCGGGGTGGGATGAGCTTAAAATCCCCTTGATTTATCTATGAGGGTTAACAAGCAGGGGGAGCAGTTTCTGTACATCCATAACGGATACAATCGCGTTCGCGAAACGCTCTCAAGTTTCTGAGTCAGCTTGCAGCTTATGCTAAATCTACGCGATCGGAGTGTTGCGCACCTTTCTGATTGTATGAGGCAAGACGCCCACCAAAAGCGCAAAGGCTTCGTCTGGGAGTTGAGCGATTGTCGCCGCGTCGAAAAATCCCTCAAACTGATTGAGAATCGTTTGAGCGCGTTGTAATGGCGCAGGATTGTCCGTAATTTGTAAAATCAGTCGAATCCACTGCCGTCGAATCAAATAAGCCCGCTGCCGCTCTTCCGAAGATTCGGGATGAACCAACGAAAGATTGCCCACTGGTATCACACCCTGACAATCTACATCAAACAGTCCTCCAACCGCCGCTCCTGGTCCTGCAAATTCAGCGTGATAGTGCTTGTAGAGAATTAAGCCATTCCGACGCCGACTATTAACGATTAGCAGCTTTTTATCATGCAATTGCTTAAGGATTTTCGATTCTTGTGAGTCTTGCATCTGATCCGTGCAGGGGTTCAGGCTTTCCTGGTTTATGCCGCTATAACTTTGAGAGTTGGCGAAACCTGGACGGCGGACAAGCACCTCCTCCTCGTAAAGAGCTGTCTGGCTACGCTGTTTATTTTCGCTATCCATCTCAACTTGTATTGCTTAATTTCTCGGAGCAGGGACGCACCCAAACCGAAAGCACGACTGGCAAACTCAATGGGTATAAACTCTTGGAGACACACAAGAAGAGAACTTAGTTTACCATCTGTTTTCAATTCCCACTACCAACAGAACATTGATCGCTGTCATTTATCGCCCGTCAACCTCGTAACTCCATTCTATGGCATGCTGCTCAGATGCATACAGGATCGCACTCAGGAGATTTCTAGATAGAGACTGGGGGAGAATTATTAAAAAAACATTAAAAATCATTGGGATTTTTTCAGGAATTTTAAAGCAGCACGTTGAACCGAATTATCACTGTTCCTCCTATTAAATCAGTAACATTTTCTTCTTTCCTCCTCCTCCAGTGTTGGTCAGGTTTATTTTGTACAAACTCGAATGTTAGCCCTTAACTCATTGGGGCAGGCGTCAAGTACTTCTGTAAAAGCAAGCGTTTGGGATGTCTCAGCAGGCAAGCACCGTAGCTAGGCTCAACCTGGCACAACTCATATCCAGTCTTGAGATAAAGTTGCCGTGCGTGATGGTTGTTTTCCAGAACGTGGAGGTAGAGGTTCGAGTAACCCCATTCCAGAGCGGTTCGCTCGCAGGCAAGGAGCAATTGTCGAGCTACTCCCTGTCGCCGACACGACTTTTTAACGGCTAGATTGGAGATATAAGGATACTGAGAACTACGGAATTGCCAAGATAGTGAGGAGCGGATCGCGATTTCTACAGTACCTGCTAGCTCTTCACGGGAACCAGTGGCTGTAGAAACAGTAGTGATAGCAACTAAACAGGCGTATTGGGGTGTAGTG
>JAIUYC010000478.1 GCA_020216575.1 Coleofasciculus sp. S288
AGGAGAAGCGATCGCGTACCCAATTAATTAGTCACTGTACAAAAAAAAGCGGGTGATGGGACTCGAACCCACGACATTCAGCTTGGGAAGCTGACGTTCTACCACTGAACTACACCCGCAGACCTGTCTTCGATGGAAGACCATCCCCCATTATATAACAGAAGCTAGGCGTTGATGGTCAAATCAAACTATCAACCATCAGAGTTGCAGTACTATAGACTACTCAGCTTCCCCGATTACGATAAGGGTAGAGCCTTAGAGCATTAGCACGTCCTAGACTAGGTCGGCACAAGTTTTTTCATCAGTTACAAGGGGAAGCAGGGGGAGAATTTTACGGGTGGGCTATTTCTGCCAGCTTGCACTACTTATTCTGGAGTGGCTCAAAGTATCACATTTCATCACAAGGAGCCGAAAATATTTAACCTTTTTATAACTTTTCATGAAAACTTTTTCGGATCTTCATGATTTAGTGTCTAATCTGTTGGTGATTGCTCGATCGCAGCCCGTGATGTAAAGCACATAACGGTAGTGAACCCCAAACGAGCAAGTTCTGTTGATTTATGTATGGTTATAGAAGTTGTCACTGTTCTATCTCGCTGAAGTTGATTTGACACTCTTCCACTTCGCACTATTGGAAGGCTCACTTCCGCACCATTGAGGAGAAATAGGTTTAAATCCCTAATAGGCTACTCTCAAATGGTGAAGATTCAGCAAACTCTAAACCCATTGCACCAGGACGAGTAATTACCAAGAATGTTTAACGCAACTGAGATTCTTATTAATTCGTTTGTTCAAAAACTTCGGGAAGGTTATTGTCGAACCTACGGGGGGCTGAATACGAACTATGAAGACATTATTGCCTGGGCTGGGAACATGGCAATGGAAAATATTGCCAACAGCGATGCCCTGTATCATAACGTCGAACACTCAATTCTAGTTACCTTGGTGGGACAGGAGATTTTGCGCGGCAAACATATCCGTGAGGGTGGAGTGACGCCTGAAGACTGGTTGCACTATATCATTTCCCTGGTATGCCATGATATTGGTTATGTCAAGGGCGTGTGCCGCAGCGATCGCGAAACTGAACGACTGTACGCAACGGGTCACAATGGAGAAATGGTTCACCTGCCCCCAGGAGCTTCGGATGCCGCTCTAACTCCTTATCATGTAGACCGAGCTAAGTTATTCATTGAAGAGCGGTTTCGAGGTCATAAGCTGATTGATGCGGAAACGATTAAGCGCAATATCGAACTGACTCGTTTCCCCGTGCCAAACGCAGGAGACCATCAAGACACAGTCAACTACCCTGGATTGATTCGCGCCTCCGATTTGATCGGTCAGCTAAGCGACCCGCGCTATCTTAAGAAAGTGAGCGCTCTGTACTACGAGTTTGAAGAAACTGGAGTCAACAAAGCTTTGGGATACCGCAATCCTGGAGAGCTGCGGCGGAACTACTCTAAGTTTTACTGGAATGGAGTCTTTCCCTACGTCCAAGATGCGCTGCGCTACTTGTCGCTGACCCAGGAAGGCAAACAAATTACTGCCAACCTCTACTCAAATGTGTTTGTCGTTGAACACGAAGAACACGAAGAAGAATACAGGAACCTAGCACAAAAGCTTCACGCATAAGCTTAAAAATGACGAGTTATGAGTGATTAATTAGGAGTTGAACTAAAAACTTAAAAGTATTTCATGAGGAGAAATTTGAGCTTAAAACTCTAAAAACTCCTAACTCTTAACTCATAACCCCTGACTCCTAATACCATTTTGGATTTTGGATTAGAGAAAGTATTAAGGCGAGGAGGCTTTAGGAATTCAAATGTAGCAAGTTCTCGCCCCAAATGGTATAACTCCCGACCAACTGGCAACTTTAAGACATTAAAGCTTATCTTTATGAATTGGTGGCAAAAACTCAAAAAGAACCCACTTGCCCGTTTTGGAGCCTTGCTGCTCTTGATTTTTTACCTGACGGTGATCTTCGCTGATTTCGTCGCTCCTTATGACCCCTATGCCTCACAACCAGAGGGTTCGTTGTTGCCACCCACCCAAATTTACTGGCGCAATCAGGCAGGGCAGTTTATCGGACCGCACGTTTATCCTACAACCCAAGGACCAACGGATTTAGAAACCGGCGATCGCAAACTAAGTGTAGATCGCTCTAACCCTTCACCGATACACTTATTTGTTCGAGATTCCAGCTATAATCTGTTGCAAATCCAACTCCCGATAGGACCGAAATTCGAGGAAGTGAAACTATTTGGGGGAATTCCTTTGGATTTGCACCTGTTCGGCACAATAGGTGAAGGGAAACTGAATCTATTGGGAACTGATGAGCAGGGACGCGACCAGTTTAGCCGCCTCGTGCATGGCGGTCGGATTAGCCTTAGCATTGGCTTGATTGGAGTTGCCATTTCGTTTCCCCTCGGTCTATTGCTGGGTGGAATTTCTGGCTACTTTGGCGGTTGGATAGACGCTGTCTCGATGCGCTTGGTCGAAGTGCTAATGACCATTCCTGCTATTTACCTGCTCGTAGCGCTTGCGGCTGTGCTACCACCAGGACTGACAAGCGCCCAGCGTTTTTTATTAATTATCGTCATTACCTCTTTCATTGGCTGGGCTGGGTTAGCACGAGTAATTCGAGGACAGGTATTGTCTATCAAAGAGCGGGAATTTGTTCAAGCATCGAAAGCGATGGGGGCTAGTCCCTTTTATATTATTGTTCGCCACGTTCTGCCTCAGACAGCCACCTATGTGATTATTTCAGCAACACTGGCAGTTCCGAGCTACATTGCCGCAGAAGCTGTACTGAGTTTAATCGGTCTTGGCATTCAGCAACCTGACCCCTCTTGGGGCAATCTGCTATCAGTTGCGACAAATGCTTCAATTCTGGTATTACAACCCTGGTTGATTTGGCCTCCGGCCATACTGATTATTCTGACGGTGTTGGCATTTAATTTACTCGGAGATGGTCTGCGGGATGCTCTCGATCCCCGCAGTTTTGAACGGAGTCATTCCATGCCTTTTTCAGATTAAGCTCATCCCCGACTAAGCTGTTGTGCATTTAAACACATATTGTCTGTTCCCCGTTCCCTGTTCCCTTTCACCAAATCCTCATACCAAATCCGCATCTATAACCCCTTTTATCTTTATAATTCCCTCCGTGTGTCTCCTCTGTGAACTCTGTGCCTCCGTGGTTCGTTATTAAATCTCTCTCAAGATAGTCTTTTCATCGATTCAAATTTGCTTTACTTGTCAATAATAGATTTTAGACAATCTTGCACGTTCAAGGTTCGAGCCTAGATAAAGGATTGATAAGTAACGAGGTAACTAGAGCGTGGTGTGAGCTTAACGCACATGTGAGAGAACCGATACTTGTTAGACGCTCAGCTACCCATTAATCTCAAGGTGGGCTGTACTTAGCTATTGATGCATCATTCTGGACTACGTCCCACTAGCTCCGCCAAATTCGCTACCCGTGCTAAGGACGCTACCCTTCGGAGTAAGCTAACGGAAACGCTAACGTTAGGGCAACCTTATAGTGCTGAACATCACAGTTTGCATTATTCCTGCTCCTAACTCTTAGCCATCTCGGCTTTGAGCAACACTTGGCCAAAGGTTTGCGGCACTTAAAAATGTCTACTCGTTTTACTCTCCGAGCTAAAGCGTCGGAGCTTCCAACTTCGAGGAGGTTTTAGTGAAGATGCAACTAAGGTGCACCTTATCTGAACGATGGGATCTAGGTCTAGGATGCCTCAAAATAATCTAATTCACCTTCTCTACTGTGATACTCCTCTAACATTCCATGGAATCTATTTCCGAAGTTTTAAAGGAACCCATTGTTCCGTTTGCGGTTTTGCTGGTGGTCATCTTAGCGGTGCCTTCTGTATTTGAGCGGTTGCGGCTACCGGGATTGGTGGGTTTGCTGGCAGCGGGTGTTATCCTCGGTCCCAATGCATTAAATGTGCTACAGACTGACTTGCCAACCATGCAGCTCCTGTCAGACATTGGGTTAGTTTACCTGATGTTTGTCGCAGGTCTAGAAGTGGACATGGCGCAGTTCCGCCGCACCAGGAATCGATCGCTTGGATTTGGTAGCTTTACCTTCGCAATTCCCCTAATTATGGGAACGCTAGTGGGACGCGTGTTCAATTTTGACTGGAACGCTTCCATTTTGATTGGTTCCCTGTTTGCATCCCATACGCTCTTGGCTTATCCCATCATCAGGCGCTTGGGTGTTATCAACAATGAAGCGGTCATTGTCACCATTGGTGCAACAATTTTCACAGATATTGGAGCGCTTTTAGTCCTAGCAGTCTGTGTTGCTATTAATAAAGGGGAATTTTCCACCCTGCGGCTGGCATTCCTGCTGGGTTCATTGGCTCTCTACTCCGCTGCCATCCTATTTGGCTTGGACTGGTTGGGGAGAGAATTTTTCCGTCGCTCTAAAGACGACCAAGGCAACCAATTTTTATTTGTACTGTTGTCGTTGTTTCTGGCAGCAGTGGGTGCGCAGTTAATTGGCGTAGAAAAAATTATTGGTGCCTTTCTCGCCGGTTTAGCGGTCAATGATGTTGTGGGAGAAGGACCCGTCAAGGAAAAAGTCGAGTTTGTCGGTAGCGTTCTATTTATCCCGATCTTCTTCGTTGACTTAGGCTTGCTAATCGATTTACCTGCCTTTGTGAAGAGCATTAGCACCATTTGGCTAACTGCGGCGATTGTGGTAGGTTTAATCCTTAG
>JAIUYC010000479.1 GCA_020216575.1 Coleofasciculus sp. S288
GTCATCCCAAAACAGAGGGTCAATCCAAGCTAAGTTGTGCCACGCCAGTAGGTCACTGTAATCCTGAAGCGTCCAATTGTCCAGGCACCAATTCCTCCCCTTGTCCTGCCGCATCGCGTAAAGTTGGGCATAGCGGGGGTGGGGATCGATCAGCGTGTGGTGATTGCCATCAAAAAAATGCTCAACGATAAATTGCTTCCGTTCGATGTTCAACTGTTCGGCGGGCATCAGCGCCACTGCCAGATAAGGATCGAAGGCGTTACCGGCAATGTAATCTTCGAGTTGCAAAATCAGCGAAGGAACCAAATTCACTGTTTGATGCAACTTTGGATAGCGCTCTAGGATGAGCACTAAATCTAAGTAATCTTTTGTACCGTGTAGCCGCACCCAAGGCAGGCGGTATTGTCCCGGTTCGCCTGAGATGCCGTCGCGGCTTTTATAAAGCGGCTGGTGCTGGTGCCAGATAAAGGCGACGTATAAGGGATGAGACATCGTTGAGAGTTAAGAGTTGAGAGTTAGGACTGGTAACACTAATCTTCTAACTCTATACCTCTTGACTCAAAAGGCGAAGCTCTTAGATTATCTGCTCGACTTCAACGACTTCTGGGATAATTTCGCGCAAGCGCCGCTCGATTCCCATTTTCAGGGTCATCGTCGAGCTGGGACAAGATCCGCAGGCTCCCTGAAGCCGAAGTTTGACGACAGGACCGTCTAACTCAACGAGTTCGACATTGCCGCCATCCGCCATCAGGTAAGGACGCATTTCATCCAGAACCGTTTCGACGTTTTCAGGAGTGAGTGCCAATGTTTGAGACATAGTTTACCTTTCGTGATGTTTCACTCGATCGCCACTAAGTTAATCCTAGCGTCCTCTGGCTATAGCATACAAATTGCCCAAAGTCAAAAAATGGTTTAGCTGGTAGTAAGTGCTGAAGCACTCGCTACGAAAGCTAGCCTTAAACCACTGCTGGTTCTAGGAGCTTGATGTTGGAAAAGTTGAACTCAGTGATCGTTCGACCTTCCCCCTCGATGGCATGAACAACCTGACGGGTCATGACATAATAATCCCCGACTTTCTCATAGATATCCTCAAACTCCCGTTTGGCTTTCAGGTCGCCCGTTTTCGGGTTGCGGAAGATGGCATTATAGCCTGCTGAGATATAGCCTGCCCCCGTATCCAAACTCTCGTTGGTATTGATCGTAAACGCGATCGGACCCATCACCCGGCTAACCTGGCAAATTTCGGTGCCTCGAACTTTGTAGTTAGACCCCATCGCATCGCCCTTGACCAGAATCTCCACAGCACCCTTGTGGTCTTCTTCCCCCAGGTTAAACTCGCTTTTCCCATGAGCCTGCTCAAAAGGCGTCCGTTTGCGGTGGGTTACGATATCCCGCATTTGGTTATAAACGCTTTCTTGCACCGTTTCGTCTTCGATGCCACTGACTTCGACACTGAGGTCGCGATTAATGCGCACTTTGCCAGTGTAAACTTCATCACCCTGCTTAATTTCGATGTCTGCACTGTAACCAGGGAAGTTTTCGTCCCAAGTATAACGGTTTTCGTAAGCCGCTTTGAATAACTCACGAGCGCTCTTTTGCTCTGTCATAAAACCTGTTTTCAATCAACATTTCTAGTTTAAGCTCATCTCACGACCTTAAACCTGATCCAGGGTTGTAACCTCACAAACTAGCAGGGGCAATTCATGAATTGCCCCTCTTGAATTGCTTACAAAAGTCAGTAAATTGAATGGCTCAGTCAGTTGAGAACACTGTCTCAATTGAATCAATTGAATGGCTAGAAATCATCACGGGTTCTTGATAGAGGGGAACTGTGAAAGTAACAGTAGAACCCAGTCCTTCACCCATGCTGTAAAAATGGACTGTACCACCCATCTGTTCTACAAGTTTTTGAGAAATTGTCAATCCCAAACCCGTGCCTCCGTATTGGCGAGTCCGGGAACCGTCCACTTGGCTGAACGTCTGGAACAGGAGTTCTTGTTTATCTAAAGAAACACCGATCCCCGTATCGGCCACTCGGACTTTCACAAAACCAGGGAGTTGTTGATCTCTAAATGTTATCTTTTTCTTGATAATTTCACCACTTACCGTCACTCCACCTTCGTGGGTAAATTTGACGGCGTTACCCACCAGATTTAACAACACCTGTAACAGTCGCTGGTAGTTCCCATACAGGATGACTGGGTCATGGGTGGGAGGTAGCTCAAAGCTGAGGCTCAGGTTCTTTTGCTGTGCTTGATTGTGAGTAAATTTCTCTGCCGCTTGGAACAGGTCATCCAACCGAACTGGACTGAATTCCAGCTCCATTTTGCCCGCTTCGATTTTGGCAATATCCAGGATATCATTAATGATTTCCAACAGATGCAGGGCTGATCGATGGGCATCCTCAAGAAACTCGTTCTGTTCCTCTGGGCTGTCTACCATGCCGTCGATAATCAGCTTAAGGCTACAGATAATGCCGTTGAGAGGGGTGCGAAGCTCGTGGGTGGTATTGGCAAGAAACTCGCTCTTGAGGCGAGAGGCTTCTTCCGCTCGTTCGCTAGCGATCTCTAGTTCTTTGTACAGCGTGCCTTGAGCGATCGCAGTTCCGACTTGTTCGGCCAATTCTCGCACCAATTCTACTTCCGCTTCGCTCCAAGTGCGGTGGCGATCGCACTGGTGAAGACAAATCAGACCATTCGGCTGATCTTGGTAAGTTGTCGAAACCGTTAGGACTGAAAACTCTTGGAATTGATTCGTTTCCACTTGCTTGACTACCACAGGATCGGGACTCAAGAGCGCTTCTTTCAAGTAGGGTTCAGACTCCAGAGTCATCTCTTTCCCCAACATCGAACCAAAGCCGTCCTGACAATATTCTGCCTCGACCCTTACTTTCCGTTTATTGGGTTTGTAGGAACACACAATGCAGCGATTAACTTGAAGCGCCCTCCCTAGACTTTTGACCGTCTCCTGTCGAATGAGGTCGAGGTCAAGGCTACGACGTATCTTCCGAGCAATCTGGGTTAATAGTTTTTGATTAGGGTCTAGACTTAAGGGAACGAGCGAGTCAATCACCGTTTGTACGGCAGAATCCGGTAACAAGCGACCCATCACCAGAACGGTTGATGTCTTGCCATCTGCTTGCAAAACGGGGCTGATGACCAACTCCAACGGGAAAGATTTGTCTTGATAACAAAACAACTGGATGCAGCGTTCGGGAGTTCCTCGCTCCAAAATCCGCTGGATTTGTTCGCAATAGACGTCAAGGGCACTCGGGCGAAATGTTTCTCTTAGGGGAAGTCCAACGACTTGCTCGTTTGTCAGACCATGGAGCTCAGCGTCTTTCCAGTAAAAAGAGCGGTACTGACCCGATGCATCCTGAGTAAACACAAGTTCAGACCCCAACCCCTGCAAAAAGCCAGACTTGCCTTGTGCAGTAGCCGATTCCATAGTGGTATACCCAGATCGAGTAAAATTAACAGGCGCAATCATTAGAAGAAACCCGGAAATTGGAGGTAACGAAAGGATGGATTGGGAGCAATTACGGGTAAATGCAACCTAGGTACGGCGCAATCCTTTGGCAAAGCTTCAAGGTCAGACACCTTTACCTGTTTTATCTCAGTCGTTCCATTCGCCTCGCGGAGGAACAGGGGGATTTCGATCTAAAGTACGAGTCAGTTCATCATCCCGATCGCGTTCCCCTCTTAGCCACTGGCGAATTGCTGTTTCAATAACTTTACTCGGATCGTTCGTCAGGTGCTTAATTTGGTCTAGCAATTCCGCATCCAAATGGATAGAAATTTCTTCCTTTTCGGCTGAACTCTCCCGATGTACAACACGATCATTCATAAGCAGTGTTAATTTCCCTACGATCCATTTTACGATAACTATCCATTAGCGATCCTTTGATTAACGATGCGCAAAAAGACTGTTCAGCAATCCCTCCAAGTCTTGCAATCCAAAAACAAGTCCTCCCTTCCTCTAACAGAAACATTAAAATACATTAAGTGCTACTGAACGCTACACCCGGTTCTTTGTTGTCACCACCGATCGCTATGACTGACGCTCCTGTCTCTCGCATTCGTAACTTTTCAATCATCGCTCACATCGACCATGGAAAATCCACCTTGGCAGACCGCCTGTTGCAGAAGACGGGTACGGTGACTGACCGGGAGATGAAGGAACAATTCCTGGACAACATGGAGTTGGAACGGGAGCGAGGGATTACCATCAAGCTGCAAGCGGCTCGCATGACCTACACCGCCAGTGATGGCCAACACTACGTTCTCAATCTGATTGACACTCCGGGTCACGTAGATTTTTCCTACGAGGTATCACGCTCGCTCGTTGCCTGTGAAGGAGCACTCTTGGTTGTAGATGCGTCTCAAGGTGTAGAAGCACAGACCCTTGCCAATGTTTACTTGGCTTTAGAGCATAACCTGGAAATTATCCCCGTTCTGAATAAAATTGACTTGCCGGGAGCTGACCCAGATCGGGTAAAGAATGAAATCGAGGAGATCATCGGTCTCGATTGTAGCCAAGCTATTAAGGCATCGGCAAAGGAAGGCATCGGGATTGATGAAATCCTTGAATCCATCGTACACTTGATCCCCCCCCCGAAGGATACGGTCGATCAACCGTTGCGGGCATTGATTTTTGATAGCTACTACGACCCATACCGAGGTGTTATTGTTTATTTCCGAGTCATGGATGGTAGGGTCAGGAAAGGCGATCGC
>JAIUYC010000480.1 GCA_020216575.1 Coleofasciculus sp. S288
CACGTTCACCCAAACGAAATTTGCCTCACTCTTAATTGGGGCGTATCCATAGGCAGGGAGTTTTGCCATGAGTTGCGCTTTGGCTTGTTGGGCAACTTCACGCGATCGCGTCTGAAAATCCACATCATCCAAAGCTGCGATCGCTGCTACGACGGCTGGAAAGTTAGTCCCGATTAAACCGATGGTATACCGACGCAGCTTGCTTGTCACCTCTGGCGAACCGATAGCATAGCCCAGGCGCAACCCTGCTAAGCCATGAAGTTTAGAAAATGTCCGAGTCACCAAAACATTGGGGCGAGTTTTAGCCAAGTTAACCATACTAGTAACGGCTGGATCAGTGGCATAGTCAATATAAGCTTCATCAATAACAAGCAGAATATTGCTATCCAAACTATCAGCTAAGCGGGTAATGGCGTCAGCGCTCAGGGCTGTACCCGTGGGATTATTAGGATTAGTCACCACGACCAATCGAGTCTTAGGAGTCACCGCTTTAACCATCGCTTGCCAATCCAGATGGTAGTCCTCAGTTAGAGGAATTTTGACCCGTTTGACCTTACCCCCCAGCATCTCATCCGCAGCGCTGCCAATCTCGGTATAACCGGGGACGGCTTCAATAAATTCACCCCCCTCTAAACCATACGCGAGGGCTGCTGCTCTGAGCAATTCTGTTGAACCCACACCTAGCACAACTGGACTAGCGGCTAAAGCCTCAAACAAAGCCGAGAGGTTCTCAGGATTATCTGGAAAAGTATTAGGGATGTCATGAAATGTATGCAATCGCTTTAAAAGATCGATGTTTGCCATCATCGGATAGCGATTGGCTGCACCCAAAACTTCACTGGCAGCTTTAAGAGCGAGAGGAGAGGAACCCAGAGGATTTTCATTGTAAAGAATCCGCACCATCCCCTTTGGAACACCAACTCCTTGGACAGAGGAGAAATTACGGACTTCCTCAGCCCAAACTCGCGAACCCACAGCAACAGCTAAAGCTCCTGATGCCCACATTCCCCTGAGCAGGGTTCGACGTGAAACGTTCATACTGCTCCCCGATAGTTTAAGGTGAGTTTATGCTGTATTATCCCGTGTTCGCTAGCCCAGTCAACCCCTTGGGCGTTATTAAAGACAGCTTCCCCATCCATAAGGAAACCTCGAACGTTCATAAAGACAGCTTCGATGTTCTTTATGAATGCCTCGACGTTATTAAAGACAGCTTCCTCATCCATAAAGAAACCTCGAACGTTCATAAAGACAGCTTTGACGTTCTTTATGAATGCCTCGACGTTCATAAAGACAGCTTCGACGTTCTTTATGAATGCCTCGACGTTATTAAAGACAGCTTCTGCATTCGTAGTGACAGCTCAGGACTTACGCACAAATGCTACATCTGGTAGGGCTAATTGACTGATACCAATTCTCCTAAGAAACAAGCAGGGGGAGCTCCCGGAGGCAGGGGGAGCAGGCTTCGACGTGAGCGCTCAGCCGAACGGGGAGTAGTTTCTTTCATCCATAACGGGCGATTTCGTCCGTGAAACGCTCTCAAGAGGACTGCAACTCTCTGTCCCAGTCCGTTTCAACGGACTTTTGCTATGAGACAGGGGTTTAAACCCCTGGCGGGATAACAACGGAGGAATCAGCCATTGCAGGTTTTGTCAAAACCGTCGGTGATGTGCAGACAATTTCTCCGCGTCCCCGCGTCCCCACATCCCCGTGTCAGTCTCAATTATGACCATACCCAAACTGAAGCTCTCTCCAAGTTTTTGGAGGTGAGGAATGGAGCTGACGAAAATGCTTGATGAAGTGACCCGTATCGACATATCCTACAGCCTCAGCGACTTGATGGACTGCCATGTCAGTTTCCACAAGCAGGCAACGAGCCTGAAACATGCGACGCTGGACAATCCACTGATACACGGTTTGTCCGGTCAGACGACGCACTAAACTGGTGAGATAGGACGGTGAGTAGCTAAATGCTTTGGCAATCTCGTTGAGGCTAATAGATTGATGATAGTTGGCTTCGATGAAGGCAAAGATCTGCCGCAATTGAGGATGTTCGGGAAACAGAAAGTGCTGAGGATCATCTGTTCGTCTCTCAGCGTTTTGTTCGGAGGCAATAGGTTTTAGGGAGCCTTGCTGAGTCGTAGAGTTAGCTCCATAAAGCTGCTTTAAGAACTCTCGATCGCTCAGACGAGTAGCAATAGCCTTGGCTAAATCTTCCGTTGTCAAAGGCTGGGTGAGGCGGTCATCTGCTTCTAGTACCTTAACCTTACACCTTTCCCGTTCAGGCGCAACCGAAATTGACAAATTCGCCACCTGTGAGGGGTGATACTCAGTTTCCAGCGCTTCCAGTTTGGTAATCCGCTGGCGCATTTGTGCTATGAGCTGACGTGTAATGACTAGTTCATGGAGCAGTTGCTCTTTTGTCTTGAGTTCATCCTTCATTGTTTTACCCCACGCAATGCTGGACAGAGTTACTCAACCATTGAGTTTGGTCGTGAGAATGGAAGCCATACGCGCTTTCAACGACAACTATTCAGTCATTTCGATGTAAAACGCGATCGCGCAACTCATTGGCTGTATGTCTTTGAGTCTCAGTTATCTGTTGTTTCCAGTGAAGCAAAGTTAAATGTTTGTCGCAGTGGGAAAAAGTGGGTAATTTGAAATAGCTCTTCGGAAAAAGTGGGAAAAGTAGGTTGTTAAGCATTATTGCTCAGAAGGAATGAAAATTCCTCTCCCTTTGCCATTTTAAAAACAAATCTGGGTCAATAAAATTGCCAATTTTAGTGGCAAATTTTCCATTGCTGCGTTACTATCAGTCTTTTTAAACTATTTTTATAAGGCTTTGCTTCCAATAAAAGTATCTTACTTCAGGAAATTGAGTTAGCTCACTAGTACAACATCGAAAAGTGTTATGAATCTTAGTCTACCAGATTCAAATGAGGGTGAAAGCAGAAAGATTTTTGAAAAACTTTTAATTGCTAAGGCGCTACAAGATGTTTCCTTTAGAAATAAATTAATCAAAAATCCAAAAGCCATAATTGCCAAGGAATTTGGCACCCAATTGCCAGTCGATATCAACGTTATAGTTCTAGAAGAAACTGACAAAATTCTTTATATCGTGTTGCCTCATAGGGCAGACAAAATGCCATATAAAAACGGAGATTAACGGACAGTGACCTATTACTTGATAACTAATAATGGGTTGCTGATAACCGTCATAAGTAGATAGGAGCAGACGATAAAGCTCTCTTTGAAGCAATAGGAGGGATATGATGCATTACTGCTTAGCCGATTATCTTACAGTCATCACTCCCTTTCTTTCTGGCGAACTCGTATCAGCAACTGCCTTGTCTCGAATTCGAGCAATTGCGCAAACACTTAAGCCGACGTGGGGTGCTTTACTAGAATGCCATTTATCCCCAGATACGTCTCAAGTTAATTTTTCTGTCGATCTGCTAGACACTGCTCTAGAGTTAGATGAACAGATAAGAGTTTTACCCATCTGGCAGCGAATTCAACAATTATGTTCGACTTGTGCGAGTCCAACAGTTACAGACCGAGAAGTTGAGAGTGTTTGGCTCGAATTTGACCTCAATAAAGAACAGCCCAAAATTCCTATTCCCAGTGTTTTCCTGAGCCTGCAAGAAGGACAACTACTGCATTTGAGTGACAATCCTGCTGCTTTCTGCTGCTGGTTAACTGAGAAATCAATCGAACCGTTGTTGGGTCACACTCTCCCACTCAAGTTACAACAGAATTTACAATTGTGCCTGAAAGCCTTACCCCTTGGCGCACAAGTCCTTCATGTGGGAGTTATTCTACCCTATCCGAACAGTACGATTAGGCTGAATATCAGCGGGATTCCCCCGTTGGAGCTCTCGAATTACTTGGGACAAATTGATTGCTTTGAATCGGTGAGAGAATTAAATGCGATCGCACTCCAACTCTACACCCTTGTAGACCGGATTGTTCTCAATATCGATATTGACGTGACGGGTGTTACCCAAGTCGGCTTAGAGTGTTTTGTTGATAGGCATTTAGCCAGAAGTTCTCAGTGGCAACCGTTATTGAACTATCTAGTGGCAAGTAACCTCTGTACTCCCGAAAAATGTAGCGCTTTACTCAATTGGTCGGGATATTGCCACGAAAAACTTCACCCCGTTTCCTGGCCTCGTAATCTGAAGGCTGTTTCTAATTTTTTAGGTTCGAGAGCATCTAGTGTTTTAGTTAGAGATTTAAATCACATCGAGTTAACGCTTCATCCCAGAAACAGTTGGTTAGCCAAGGGATATCTTTGGTTTGGAGCGGATTGGAGTAGCTCACAAAAGATTGGGAATTCTTCATCACAGCCAAAGCATACTAAGCATTAATACGAATACATCCCATTTTTACGTCTTGCCTGCATTCAGCAAGATACTCGCCATTAATATTATCTTTTGGTGAACCGTAAACCTCTTCAACTTGTCCCACCTGGATAGGTCATCAAGATATTGAGCGGAGAATGAATTTCGAGAACTGGGAGGAAAGGCGATCGCAATTTTATCTTTAACGATATTAACCTATAGCGGTTCAGACTCTTGAAAGGTACATTCTTAAACTTAAAGTCCCCCTTTTTAAGGGAGATTTAGGGGGATCGAGTTGTACCTCATGCGACGGAAAAACGCTATATATATTTTTTCACATTATTAACCTAGATTTTCACCATTGTTTTCGGATTGCACAAAACTTATCC
>JAIUYC010000481.1 GCA_020216575.1 Coleofasciculus sp. S288
AGCGAGCGCTCGCTTTATCCTGTATGACGGCGAGGGATTAGAAACGGTCAATCGACTGGTGGAAACCGATCTCAAATCAGCGCTGGTGCAGGGCAAGCCAATCTCAGGCGACGGTACTTCACACCGTTAAGTGTATCTGCGTTACCCCTTGGCGCAACTGGCGCTGCCTAGCGAGCCAAGAGTGCCGAACGAGCTTGCCCAGCAGGGGCGCTAGTTGACTTGCTCCCCATCGCAACAGTGCGTTTTTACGCAGTAGCTCAGCCTGAGCCGCTTCCTGACTTTGAAGCTGCTGTACTCGAATAATCTCCGGCTCCCGCTCCGCTTGAATCTGTGGCAAGACGGCATCAATTGCCGTATCTGTTACTCCTTCACGCAACAGGGGAACTAGATGATTTGCCGCAACAATTGCATCCCGCAACGCCATATTAATGCCTTGGGCGCGAATCGGTGACATCGGGTGAACAGCATCACCCAAGAGGAGTAATCCTGGTGCATACCAACGCGGACAACGCCCGACGACAACGGATAACAGAACAGGACGCTCAATAGTTTCTGCATGAGTCCGGATATGCTCGGCTAACCACGGGGGTGAGGCAGAAGCCAAAATTTCCGGCCAATCGGCTTGCTTCCAGTCTATAGGAGCATCCTCATGGAGTGCCCAGCCGATCTGAAGATTCCCGGACGTAGAGCGAAACAGCCCAAATGCATTGCGATCACGAACAATCGTATAAAATACATTCTCGGCTTCAAAGCGCTGACTATCTGCCAATTTAAACCAAAGAATATCAAAGATTCCGGACTGTTGCTCTAGAGGCAAGTTAGCTCGCTGCCGAACAACGGAATTACGACCATCTGCCCCAATCACTAGATTGGCATAGATGGAGCGATCATCACCCAACTTCACGCCCGAAACCCGTCCATGGCTCCACAGCAAATCCTGCACGGGACTGCCTTGGACAAACTCAAAATTGGGATAAGTGCTTGCTTCGTCGAGTACTGCTTCCAGGAAAGCTGGCTGTGAGACGAGGGTGCAGGGTTTACCCCTCGGTTCGATTGGCTCATCAACACGGAACATAAACCGATTCTCGATCAGGACTTCCCAGGCATCCAAAGGTCGATGGGGGATGCTCTCTAGCACAGACGACAATCCCATCTGTTCTAGAGCATCTAGTCCACTGGGCATCAGTCCCTCACCGCGAAAAACTCTGCGGAAGTTACGGGAGGATTCAATCAGTTTGACGGCGATGCCTCGTTTGACGAGAAGTAGTGCAAGCGTTGCACCAGCAGGTCCAGCCCCGACAATTACAACCTGAGTCATCGCTTTAAAATTGCATTGATGACTTCAGAATACCAAACTTGCCTGTACAGGGAATTGATGTTCGCCATCGCTAACTACGGTTGCAGCAGCAATTTACCTCTGATTTTCTGTTGCCGCTGAATCTGATGTGCCTCTTTTGCTTAAGCCAATAGGTAAAATTTCACCAATAGTTATATACCTTACCCTTACTATGGGATCACAGATTGGAATTCTGGCATTCCTGATTCTTGTAACCACCATTGCAGCACCTTTGTTGTCCGAGCAAATTATCTCATTTTCAAGAACTCAGGTGTTGGCTCAAACCACCTCTTCACGAAAAGCAGAAGCAGACCAACTGTATGAGCAAAGTAAAAAACAGTATCAGAACCATCAATTTAATTCAGCATTGCAGTCTTTTGAACAAGCACTGAAAATCTATCGGGAAATCCAGGACTCTCAAGGTGAGGCTAGTACTCTGGTTTGGATGGGAGCTATTTACATTGCCCAAGAGGGAAACTATTCCAAAGCGATCGAGTACTATCAGCAGGCATTAGCGGTTATTCGAGAAATCCATGATGCCGATGGTGAAGTAGAAATACTTGGCTTTCTGGGAGCTGCTTACCTTTACTTAGGGAACTACTCCCAAGCGATTGAGTTTTTTCAGCAGAGATTGGCAATTGCCAAGGAATCTCACAACCGTTTACAGGAGAATTTTGCTCTAGGCTCACTAGGGGTTGCTTACTATAGGCAGGGTAACTACTCCCAAGCGATTGAGTACTATCAACAGGCATTAGCCATCAGTCGGGAAACTGGCGATTATTTTTACCAGGAGTCAGACCTATATAATCTAGGATTTCTTTTCTACAAACAAGGTAATCTTACAGCAGCAGAGAAAACGCTATTCGAGCTAATTAAGGTTCATGAAGATTTCCTAACTTACCCAGGTGATTCAGTAGCCATCAGTCCCCAACCCGATCTCACGAGAATAGGAGCCTTTGATGGTCAACTTGTATCCTACCGTCTTTTACAACAAGTCTTAATTGCTCAAAATAAACTGAATGCTGCTCTAGAAGTTTCTGAACAAGGACGTGCTAGGGAATTTGTAAGGATATTAACTAATAGATTGAAGGTGCAACTTGCAACCGAAGGTTCTTCTAGCCTACAAGCTTCAATCCCTACCACTTCACCCACCATCAGACAACTCCAACAAATTGCCAGAGAGCAAAAGGCTACCCTTGTAGAATATTCAATTATTTACGACTTCCCGTTTAAGGATGAACATTTTAGGAGTGAACAAGATTCTAAGGATGAACAAGAAACTCACGAATCAGCACTCTACATTTGGGTCATCCAGCCTACAGGGGACGTAGCATTTCGCCAAGTTGACCTCAGACCTCTGCGGCAGCAGCAAAACACAACTCTAGCAGACCTCGTAACCAGTAGCCGTGAAGCTATTGGTGTCAGGGGTCGTGGTCTAGAAGTAGCTGCCAGAATTGATAAGCCTCAGCAAACCGATCGCTTACAACAACTTCATCAATTACTAATTGAACCCATTACCGACCTACTGCCAAAAGACCCCACTTCCCGCGTCATTTTTATTCCTCAAGAATCTCTATTCTTGGTACCCTTTGCCGCATTACAGGACGCAGCAGGCAAATACTTGGTAGAAAAGCACACTATTCTCACTGCACCTGCCATTCAAATTCTAGATTTAACTCACCAACAACGGCAACGGGTATCAGGGAAGGATATCTTAGTTGTAGGCAATCCAACTATGCCCCAAATTGGTAACCCACCCCAACAGTTGCTGAGTTTACCGGGTGCAGAAGGGGAAGCTGTAGCTATAGCCCAACTCTTTCACACTAAAGCTATTACAGGCAGTCGAGCCACCAAAGCTATGGTTTTGCCCCTGATGAGTCAAGCTAGGATTGTCCATCTAGCAACACACGGCTTGTTTGATTACTACAGTGATACTGAACTTGAGGGGTTTCATCTTCCTGGGGCTATTGCTTTAGCCCCTGAAGGTAGTAATGATGGTTTTCTGACGGCGACGGAAATCTTGAACTTAAAACTGAAGGCCGAATTAGTTGTTCTGAGTGCCTGCGACACCGGTAGAGGAGATATCACAGGAGATGGAGTCATCGGGTTATCTCGTGCCTTGATTACCGCTGGTGCCCCCAGCATTATAGTGTCTCTGTGGTCAGTTCCTGACGCTCCTACGGCATCTTTGATGACGGAGTTTTATCGCCAGATGCAACAGAAACTTGATAAGGCTCAAGCATTGCGGCAGGCGATGCTGATGACAATGAAACAATATCCTGACCCCAAAGATTGGGCATCTTTTACCTTAATTGGAGAAGCAGAATAAACTTGATTGGGTGTTAGGGTTAGTTAGGAGGGAGCAGGTTAACAGATGGGTCTTCTTGCGCTGTTGGTATTTTGAATACAGCAAAACTTAAGCTTTTATGAACCACAAAACTATCAAGCCTAATGCAATGACAGTAATTTAGACCCTATATTAACTACAAATGACTTAGTAGGTTAAGGCTTGTGATCGCACTCCTGTTAACAAGCCAAATCTTCTGGTGTTTTGGAAGTCTTATTCCACGAAATTAAACCGTTTATTGCCATACATAAAAGAATCACATAAAGCAGAGCAATAAACCGGACTCCTTTCACGTAGTACAACCCAATTCCTATGACATCAACAGCAATCCAGTAATACCAGCTTTCGATTCGCTTTTGAACCAGTAGCCACATCGCTGTAAAACTTGCAATTGTTGTTAGGGCATCCAAATAGGGGAAAGAAGCTTTCTCAGGAAATAGGGTAGGAAACAGTATATGCACGCGGCTCATAAAAGCCCCGATAACAAAAGAAACGGCAATTGTAACAACCAAAACCAAGATTAAACTGCGCCGCGAACTGTACCTGAAATCTCCGGCTTTGCCTGTACCTCGACCAGATTCACTCCACCGCCACCAACCATACACGCTAGCTCCCAAATAGTAGACCTGTTCGAGGGTATCTGAGTACAAGCGTATCTGGTAAAAAAGCGCCATATACAGCAGTACGCTCACAATACCAACTGGCCATGTCAGCATTTGCTTTCTGGCGACGAGCCAGACCGACCACAAATAGAGTATCGTTCCTATGAATTCTATATAGCTCATAGGATATCCGAGGATTGTAAAAGCAATGTTGTTGACACTAAACAATTCAAGCATTGTGATGAGTTACGCCATTTGCCTGACAATCTTTATTTGCTCAATCTTATTAACGCTCGACGAACAAGTCCAGCAAATTCTCATACTTTCGGTACTTCTCTAAGACACTCTTCACATACTGAACTCGTCTTTCCAGCTCACCTTGCACGAGGAAGAAGGGAATCTTGCGAAGAATTAAATCGTTAACAACTTGCTT